>JALYMD010000912.1 GCA_030773875.1 Chloroflexota bacterium
GGAGGTGGACGGCGACCTGCGCCTCTTGCCGATGAGCGCCGTGCGCAACCTCGCTCACGACCCGGATCGCACCGTCCGCCGCCGCGCCTATGACGCCGAACTGGCGGCGTGGGAGCGCGCCGCGCTCCCGCTTGCGGCCGCATTAAACGGCATCAAGGGCGAGGTTAACATCCTCACCGCCCGGCGTGGCTGGGCTTCCCCCTTAGATGCGGCACTGTTTGAAAGTCGGATCGATCGCGAGACGCTCGATGCCATGCTTGTCGCCGCGGAGGAAGCTTTCCCCACATTCCGGCGCTATCTTCGGGCTAAGGCGCGCGTCCTTGGCCTGCCCATGCTGGCCTGGTACGACCTCTTCGCCCCTGTCGGAGAGGATGCGGCCGCAGCGAAACGATGGGACTTCGCGACCGGCAGCGGCTTCATTATCGATCACTTCGGGGCCTACTCGACGAAGCTGGCCGAGTTCGCCGAGCGTGCGTTCAGGGAGCGGTGGATCGACGCCGAGCCGCGCGCAGGGAAGCGCGACGGCGCTTTTTGCATGTCCCTCCGCGGAGATGAATCCCGCATCCTCGCGAACTACCAATCATCCTACGACGCCGTCAGCACCCTGGCTCACGAACTCGGCCATGGGTACCACAATCTCTGCGAGGCCGGTCTGACGCCCCTACAGCGCGAGACCCCGATGACCCTCGCGGAAACGGCCAGCATCTTCTGCGAGACCATCGTCCGCGAGGCTGCGATGGCGCAAGCCGACGAGCAGGGACAGTTCGCGATTCTGGAGGCTTCGCTCCAGAACTCCTGTCAGGTCGTGGTGGACATCGCGAGCCGTTTTCGATTTGAGGGGCGTCTCTTCGCGGCCCGGCAGGCGCGCAATCTCGCGGTCGATGAGTTGAACGACCTGATGCTGACGGCACAGCGAGAGACGTACGGAGATGGGATGGATGCGGCCGCGCTGCATCCGTATATGTGGGCGGTGAAGGGCCATTACTACAGTCCCTACCGCTCCTTCTACAACTACCCCTACATGTTCGGTCTCCTCTTCGGCCTCGGGCTCTACGACCGCTACCGCGAGGATCCCGGCGGGTTTCGGCGAGGATATGACGACCTGCTTGCCTTGACGGGCCGGGCAGACGCGGCGGCACTCGCGGCTCGCTTTCGCATCGACATCCGAACCCCGGATTTCTGGCGCAGCAGCCTTGATGTCATCCGGTCCGATGTCGATCGATTCGAGACCCTGGTGGAGCGGACGATGACGGCCCTCTAGATGGCCGGGTCGTCAGGCCGGTCTGCCCGATGCTACGCTGTACGCACACGTGCAGGTTGATCCAGGTGGTCATGTTGTGCCCATGTCGGCGTCCCTGCTTTTCCAGCAAGGGGTATTTGGCTCGGTCCGCGGTTGCGCTTCGTCTCGTGCCCAGGCATTGGGACAGGATCTCCAGGTAAAGGTCAGGACGTCGGGATGAGTCGCCCTCCCTATGTGCGCCCGAGTCGCGGTAACCGCCGGATCGCGCTCATCTTCGTTGCCGTCATCGTCCTGACCTACGCCGCCGCGTTCGCCTCGCGGTTCTTCATCGACAACGACGGCGAGGTCCCGGCGCCGTCACCCATGCCAGCTCCCCCTACCGCTTCCGCGTCGCCCCCCGCCACTCCGGCTCCAGCGACGCCGGTTGCTGGCGCCCTGGTCTCGTGCGACGGCGAGTGTCTCGTGCGCCTCACCGATGACAGCGCGACGCGGGTGGCCCTCGCCGCCCAGGGAGTTGTGCCCGCGCTCACCTTTGCCGGCCAGCTGTGGGTTGCCGCAGCGGCGCCAGTGGTCAACGATCTCAAGGCAGCTGGGCGGTCCGTGACGCTGGTCTCTCCGACGGCAGAAACGCTTCCGCTCTACGTCGTGCGCACTCCGGACGGGGTACAGGATGACGCCTTAGTAGGCCAGGCGGGCAAGGTGATCGATCAGGTGGGGAACCAGTATGTGGTCCGTATGGAAGAGGTGCCGCCAGTTGTCGATTCGCTGACTCAGGCTGGCATCTCAGTCGAGAAGTTCCCGCCGATCCCGCCCCCCGTTCTTGACAAAGGCGCGGATCGGCCCGCCATCGGGGACCTCGGGGCGCTGTCGGAGCAGGTCTCCTCTGAGGAGTTGCAATCCACGATCGTCGCCCTGCAGGGCATGAGCTCGACTGATGGCACCGGTATCGGAACCCGCCACTATACGGCTGAGGGCAACGTGATGGCGTCCGAGTACCTCTACCGGCGCTTTGCCGAGTACGGCCTGAAGGTTTGGTACGAGGATTTCGTCACCGACGATGGGCTGCTGGCATTGAACGTCGTCGCGGAGTTGCCGGGTACCGACCCAAGCGCGACCTACCTGGTGCTCGGTCACTTCGACACCTTGAACCCGGACGACCTCGCGTCAGCACCGGGAGCCGATGATAACGCCACCGGGGTGGCCGGGATGTTGGAAATCGCGCGGGTCTTATCCGGATACAAGCTGGTCCACCCGGTGCGGTTCTTTGCAAGTAACGTCGAAGAGGTGGGCCTGCAAGGCGTACAGGCCTTCGCGGCCCGGGCAGCGGACGAGGGTGTGCCGATCGACGGTGCCTACAACTTGGACGCCATTGGCTCCGCCGCTCACGGGACCCAAATCGTCCTCAACACCGATCCAGAAGGGACGTGGCTGCAGGACCTGCTGGTCGAGATGAACGACACCTACGGTCTCGGTCAATCTCTTCTCGTTCGGCAGAACCCGGTCATCGTCGCTGACGATAACTACCTCCGTGACCGTGGGTTCCAGACGGTTTTGGTGGCGCGGGAACTTTATGGCTGGACCAACTGGCACCACACAATCGAGGACACAACCGCGATGGTGGACCTCTATAACGTCCAAGGTGCGACTCAACTCGTCTTGCTTGGAGTCGCGTCGCTGGCCGGCATTCCGTGACGGGAACGTCGGCGTCAATGTGCTGTCGTCACCCGTCATCATTCGCCGTGGCCGATCTCCTCAGCGCAGGGGCGCGACGGTGGCCGGTCATTACGGCACCCTTGCCCCAACAACGACGATCCCCCCTAGGCTTGACACCTCACCCCATAGACCGAGCTGTCGCCGGTCACCATGCCCAAACCCCTCCATTCAGGAGATGGCACGTGCTCCACGAGACACTGAGAGAGCCCGCTTCGCGTTGGAGCGGGATCACTGGTGCCTATCGAGAGAGGAGTGGTGCCAGTTTTGAATCGCGAGTGCATCGATGGGACGGGAGCATGCTTCTTTCCCCATGTTCGCTCACGGGGATACATGGGCGTGCTCATAGCGCTGGTGGCCGTCTAAATGGTAAGGGCCGCGCTCGGGGCTGACCGCGCCCCTGCCCTCGCTCGTCAGGAGCCATCCCCACACCCGGGCGTGGGTACGGTGCTGCCGGTGCCGGCGACGGAGCGCCCGCATACCAACGGTGAAATCGGAGCAGACGGTTGTTCCTCGCCCATCAGTGAGCACGTTCATGAGGAGACGCTAGTGAGTTCCGTACCGGCCGGAAGCCAGCCCGTTGTGCCTGCTGCCTTCGACCTAGCCTTGATCGCTCTGACGACCCTGCACCCTCAAACGGCAATCAGCATGGCCGGATTGGTTGTCGAACGGGCGCAGCATCCCGAGTTTTCGACATTGGGTGAGATCGATCGGAGGGCCGCGCGGCGCACCGCCTGGTTTGGCGCTGGGTCTACGCCGTCCCCTGTCTCCGTCACCGACGCCCGTAACGCTCCCGTTGTGCGAGCAGGCGGGAATCCGACCCTGTGCGGAGGTGGGTCCGCCGCAGCCGCCCAGACCCGCTCGGGGCGTAATCAGGCGACGTAGAGCGAGTGCGACCTAAGAGCGACCGGCAATAGGCCTCGCTAGAGTCGTCGGGTGGTGGGGCGGGTGACCCAGCGGTAGCAGGTGCGTGCCCGCTGTATCAAGCAGCGGGTGACCACGAATGCAGCGGCAAGGAAGAGGT
>JALYMD010000913.1 GCA_030773875.1 Chloroflexota bacterium
GCCGGGCTCCGGACCTATGCCTTAGTCTGTGAAGGGGCGGCACTCTTCATGATCGCCTCGATCATGCTCGGTGACCAGGTTCGTGCGGCAGGTCAAGCGATGTATGACCCTTCTCGCATCGGGTCGACCATCGTCCAGGGAATTGGCTTCCTCGCAGGCGGGGTCATCCTGACCAGCGGCGGTCGGATTCGGGGGCTCACCACGGCAGCCGGGATCTGGGTCACGGCGTCCGTCGGGCTACTGATCGGTGCCGGGCTCTACGTGGTCGCGTTCGCCGGCACGGCCGCCACGCTGCTGGTTCTCGTGGCGCTGCGATCGGTGGAGCGTCGCTACTTCTCGCCGCGAAAGGCGCGGCACCGATCCCCCTACTTACCACCAGACGCTTAGCGAAGTAGCCATTCCTCGGTGAGACGCTCGTGAGTTCGGGCGTCGAACTTCGCCGCGTCGTAGTGACCCGCTGCTCGTCGCTGCCGGAGGGCCTCATACAGCACAACCGCGCAGGCCACGGAGATGTTCAAGCTTTGCACCATGCCCATCATCGGGATGACGATGCGGCCGTCCGCCCTCGCGATCGCCTCTTCCGTGAGACCTCGCATCTCGTTGCCGAACACGAGCGCCGTGGGAAGGCAGAAATCGATGTCACACAGGTTCCGGCTCTCTGCGCCTACCGCGGTCGCCAGAATGGTGAAGCCCTCCTCGCGAAGGGCGGCGTAGCAGGCTTCGACCGAATCGTGACGGATCGTCTCAACCCACTTGGCAGCGCTCGCCGAGGTCGTGCGGGCGAAGGCCTGTTCAGGGGGCATCTCATTCCGGTAGACCAGATGCACGGCCGCCACTCCAACGGCGTCACAACTGCGAAGTACCGCGCTTGCATTGTGCGGGTCGTGAACATCCTCGAGCACCACGGTCAGATCCGGCTGCCGCCGAGCAAGGACATCGGAGACACGTTGGCGCCGACGGCCGGTTCGTGGGAAACGGCTGGTTTTTGTGGGCTGGCCTGCGGGTTGCCGCCGACGGTCGGCAGCGTCCGTGATCGTCATTAGCCTCCCTGCGACATCCTCACTCTGCATACACCGAGCGCACCGCCGCGAGCATGAGCAGACCGTGGGGGTGACAACAACTGGGCCCCGCCGCGGCACCGCCTGCCCTTCGTCTGCGTCAGGGCACTGGTAGACCATGGGAGATCTGCAGGCCATGCCAGCCCCACAGGGAGCCTTAAACCTTGGCCGCCCGCCTAGCCTGCTGCTCATGCAGGCGCTCATCAGTCGGCATCAACGGGTCCACGACAACGATGCCAAGCCGATCGAGGACAAACCGGTTCATCGTCGCCGTAATGATGGCCGGAACAACAAGCAGCAGAGGGATCACCAGAAGCGCACCGAGACCCGTGATCAACCCGAGGATGACGAGAATCATGAAGGATCGGAGCGGCGCTGAGCCGGTCAGCACGAACGCTCGCTTGACCGCCGCCATGGCCCCGAGATGAAACAGGCCGGTCAACGCAAAGGCGGCGAGCGCGACGGCCACCGCCATGAGGAATAGGACCGACCACAGCGGAACAAGCACACCGAACCGGCTACGAGTGTCACCATAGTAGGCGATATTCCACGCGAGGAGCGCAATTACCGGCACCGTAATCGCTGCGACGGCAAGCCCCGGGCGAAGAGACCTGCGGAAGGCGGCAGCTAACTCGGCAATGCCCGGTCGGTCAATTGTTCGCCGCGGATCGGTGAAGGCGAACAAACTGACCGTGGCACCAGGCACAGCGAGAAAGAGGAGAAACCCGATCCACCCCAGGACAGCGGCGAGGGCGACGGGCAGTGCCATGACGGCCCACCATCCCAGCGTGGCCGCCGAGAATGGGAGGAAGTGCTCGTACGTATCCCTCATGCCTCTTCTAAGGAGACCAAGCCCTCGCACCACCCCTCCCGTCACCTCCGACCGATCTGATTTTCAACCATCGCGACAAACACTGTACCCCAGCTCAGGGGAAGTATCCGGACTGTGCCCGAATCACTCTAGCGGATCGTCAGGACTCGTTCACTGGAACCCGTCCCTGGTAGGGGCGACACACGCGTCACCCGGTTGCCAGCCACAAAGGCGAGGCACGCCTCGCCCCTACCGCGCGAACGCCCGTTAATAGACCACCAGCTATCTCCTGATCGACCTGGCCTCCTCGCATGTTTGTCAGGAAGCGCGGGGATCGGAGGTTGCGGTGTCACCGTCGTCACTCTCGAGGCGGGCGGCGAGGCGGAGCACGAATCGCGGATCAAACGTCGGCGCGCACCAGCGGCAGGACCACGTGCCCCGAACCCGTCGAGGGGTGCACCGACCACACCGCGGACAGACATACAAGTACCGGATAGGACGATGCTGGACCGGACGAAGGCAGGATCGAATCTCCGCAAGCGTGGTGCCCGTGAGCGCCGCAACCCGATGAGCGACCCGATCATAACCATGTCGCGCGTGCCGGCGAAGATCGCCATCGAGGCGATCACGCATATGGATCAACTCTTCGGCCACCACGATCTCCAGCGCTCTGGGCTGTGAGCGATCGATCCGGTCCAGATTGATGAGCACCAAATGCTCATCGGACCGGGGCCGGTAGGCGTACGCCCCGCCGAGGGAGGAAGAGATC
>JALYMD010000914.1 GCA_030773875.1 Chloroflexota bacterium
CTGCAGGAGCTGCCGATCCTGGCCGGTGTGCGCTTTGATCACCCCTGGCACAAGATGGACGAGGCGGCGCACGCGATGGCCTGCCGGGCCTGGATGGCTGGCGTCCGGGCCGGAGCCGCCTACGAGAACTTGCGCCGGGCGCTTGTCGGTCCGACGCGGGTGTGCCGACGCTGTCAGGGGATCGGCAGCTTGGCCGAAGGGGCGGAGTGCAACCACGCCACCGATATGGCCGGTGGACCGCAGGCGTGTCCCGACTGCGGGGGAGCCGGCACGGTGGCTGCCCTGTCTCAGCCAAACACATAGAGCCGAACACGAGCGACGTTGTAACGGCCTCGGGCTTCGGCTCGGGGCCGCTTGCGTGCCCGTTCCGTGACAGCGGCGGCCCCGCTTCTGCGGGAGCATCTGCAACGAAGCCGCCCGCGTCGACCAGGCGAACGCCATGATCAAGCTGACCCGCACCCTGCACCAATGGCGAACGACGGCCCGCCGCCTCCAGTTGGCGACGATTGACCGTCCGGACCTGGCCGAGCAGATTCGCTGGGCGCTGCCCGCGGACCTGGGCGTGTATTCATCGACCCCGTTCACGATGAGCTTCCTCGCGGAGGATGCGGCGCTCATTGAGCGCCTGGTGCCGGTGCCCGTGCGGGGAGAGCCGCCACTGAGGAGGGAGAGTGCCGCGGACGCCATCGCAGCGGCGGAGGCGATCATCCGGGGTCACCAGCGCCGGAACCCAGACTGCCGAAGCATCGAGGATGTTACTCCTGACACGGAGGAGTAATCCCCGCAATGCTCGGGGAGACAATGCGCCCGTTAGCCGAGATTGCGCGACCCATCCTGGATCAAAGCCAGGAGATCCACGGTCGGGCTGGTCGCGCGTTCGACCAGCTCGGCGCGGTCGGCCAGTTTGGCGGCGAGCGCGTCGAGGATCGTGTCCTGATCCGGGGTGGTCGGGCCGTCGGCGAGGACGATCAACGCTTCCACGCTGCCCGGCTCCATCGCCACGGCGTAGGCGGCGAGAAGACCGCCCGGGTCGAGGGAGGCCAACCGCCCGGCGAGCGCACGAGCGACCTCATCCAGGGATGCGTCATCGTGCAGGGCGAAGCGTAAGCGGGTGGCGTGGGTCGACATGAGGTCCTCCTCAGGGGGCGGACATCCAGCAGGCGATGAACGGCCGGTGGCTGGTGGGCGATAGCATCCGGGGCCACCAGCGCGGGCGAATCACCTAAGGCGGAGCCGCCACGAAGCCGCCCCCGCCGGCCTAGCCGAGCAGAATGGCCAGGACCGCGAGAGCGGACATGGTCAGGATCGCTCCCACGTCGATGCACAGACGGCACATTGGGAACCCCCAGGACGGCGGGATGTGGGGAGGGCCGGGCGGTGGATCATTCCCTTCCCACCACCCGGCGATGCAACAGAGGGACCAGCCCCCCTCGGCAGTTGCGCGGTGGTGTAGCAAGTTCTACGCCACCTCGTGTTCCTTTCCCGAGAGTCCCAACCCGAAGCAACGCCCCCGAGCCGAAGCCCAGGACCGTTCGTTTGCATGTGGCGACGTGTGCATGTGGCGACGTGGTTGGTAGGATGCCGGGGCGAGACGGGGGGCTCAGCGAACCCCTCCCGTCCGCCCAGCCCCGCGCGAGATGGCCCCGGCTCCCTTGGGAAGTGGTGCCGGGGGGAACTCGTAGGTCGTGGTGAGCAGCGGCCGGTGTCGTGTGGTCCACGTGTGGTTCGGGCGCTAGGGGCCGCGACCGGGGCGGGGCATCTCAAGGTCTGGTAGGATGCGGGGGTGAGGCGGTGGTTGCGCATCCCTCCGTCTCGTGTCCGATGCCAAGCGAGCGCCGTCCTGCGGGGCGGCGTTTCGCTTGGCTCTCCCTGTGCGATGATCCCGGCCATGAGCGACCACCCCCTCGGCCAGGCCGCCGACCAGGCCACCGACCAGGCCACGACCCATACCATCACGGACGCGGCTCGCCTGCTCGGTGTCAGCGAAAACGCCGTCCGCAAGCGCATTCGTCGCGGTACCCTGCCCGCCCATAAGCAGGGCGATCGGTGGCTCGTAGCACTCCCCGGCCAGGTCGCCGACCACCCCTCGGCTACCACCGACCAGGCCGCTCCGACCAGTGGCCTAGCCGGCGGCCAGGTCGCTCCGACCACGGGCCAGGCCAGCGACCTAGCCGCGGCTATCACCCCCCTAGCGGACCTCATCGAGCGATTGACGATGGAGAACCGGGAGCTCGCGGAGGCGGCCACGACGTGGCAGATGCGGGCCGGCATCCTGGAGCAGCAACTGAAGCAGCTCACCGCGGGCGGGGATACCCCCACAGATGCCCCTGTCGCCGCACCATTTGCCCCAGGTGAGGCGCAGCCGGCGAACGCGGCGTCGGATACCGCCCCCCCGTGGTGGCGCTTCTGGGAGCGGTGGGGATGAGCCCGTACATCGGAGGGCCGCGAGCCCGCGCTATCCTGGTCGAGCGAGGGTTTGACCCGGAGAGTCCCGCCGAGGTCCTGACGGCGGCCAT
>JALYMD010000915.1 GCA_030773875.1 Chloroflexota bacterium
GATTCGAGTTGGTCATGCGCCGCCTGGGTGTGGCCGGGACCTCCGATCTGGTCGATCGGACGGTTACGCGGGTACCTGTTGCCGCCCCGACTCCCGACGCGTTGAGGATGGCCTTGGCGCAGTAATGCTTCTATGAGGCAGACAAGCGAGGCGCCGTCCAGATCCGCGAGATTCCCTTCGGAATGCGGTCAGAATGACGGGGGAATGTTCCGGGGGGATTGGAGAACGACGTGGCGGAAGATCGAGACGTGCTTCTTTCGGATGTGGCGGTCACGTTGGTGCCTGCCACAGGCGGTCCACCGGCAGCGGTCGTTCACACGCAGCGACTGAGGGTGTCCGAGGCCGGATTCGGTAAGATCGTGCGGGAAGCGATGGGGGAGGCCCAGCGCCGGTTTGACCTCGATGTCCGGTCCGTCGAAAGCCGACTCGTGGACGGAAGCGCCGACGTGCGCGTCAAGGTCAGGAAGTTCATGATGACCGCCGAGCTCGGGGTGACGGTCGAATTGGCCGCCACGCCCGAAGGTCGGCTGCGGATCCGGATTGCAGACTTGCGAGTGCCGGCTGGGTTGCCTGTGGCGGGCCTTGTGGATCGCTTTCTAGACACGCTCGGGAGCCGCCCCGGCGTCTATCCGGTTGGCCAGCGGATGGTGGAGGTCGACGCCAACGAGGTGCTGGCAAGCCGGGGGCTGCCGGTTCGCCTGGAGCAGGGCGTGCGGGAGGTGCGCATCACACCGGGGTTCGTGGAGGTCGCGTAGGCTCGCTCGTTCGCGTTCAGCGTTCATCCGCGTTCGCACACGAGGGTTCCTGCGCTGCCCCGATGCTGCGATGTAAGCGGGAGTTTGATGGATCGTTGTTCCCTTCACCCTCTTGATCCCGCTGTGGTGCGTCGCTATGCGGACGCACTGATCGGTGCTGACATGGATCTGCCCCCCCGCCAGCGGCCGTGGGCAGGGCAGGCGATGGAGGAGGCTCGCCGGGGTTACGCAGCGGCTCGGCACGGGGACGAGAGCGGCGCCAACCTCGTGAGTCAGGGACTCGGTCGATTCCTCGCAGCCGCACACCCTTCCTTTCTTGGAGATGGGGTGGCGCCCACGGTACTCGAGGCGCGGATCGACCGCGGGGTGGGGATGCTGCTGAGGCCTCCAGCCCGCCTCTTCAGTGACGCGGGGTTGGAAACGGTGGCAGCTAGGGCGATGCCGATCCGTTTGGACTTGGGGCAAGGCCGAATGGGCGGCGCCCACGTGCCGGCTCGCCTAGTGCCGGACTTAGAGCGCTTGATCGAGGCGCGGACGGTCCGTTTGCTCCGGCGGCTTGCCGAGGCCGAACTCGACGCCGTACCGACCCTAGGGCTCTTGATTCAAGCCTGCGCCTACGCGCGGGAGCGAGGCTTCGGGCTCTACGAGGCGATGGATGTCTTCGCCCCGTGGACGCCGGGCGGCAGTCCGCCCGGGGCAGAGCTCGTGTGGGCGGACCGGGCCAACCTGGAGCCGGCACTGCGACGCCAACTGGAAGAAGCGGCGAAGCCGCCGAAGCGGCCGGGTCTGCTCCGGCGCATCTTCGGTCGCCGGCCAGCGGAAGCTTCGGTCAGCGACAATGGTCATCTTCCTGGACAGATCGACTGACGAATTTTGCCGGTGCCAAACCATCACTTGCCGTTTGCTCCCTCCGGCCGCCCCTTCACGCTCCCCGCTAGCTCCTGTTTGACGGTTCGAGATGACCGACAGGTGGCTTCCCTTCTCCTTGTCCTGTCACCTTGACAGCAACCGTGCAAGCTTGTTATCCTGCGGCAGTTAGCACTCAAGGTGGGAGAGTGCTAATCGGAGGTGAGAATGGCCGAGGGCCGGGTGCCTGCTTCGCGGGATCTTACTGGGCGACAGCAGGCGATCCTGAAGCTGATCGTGCAGGAGTACGTGGGGACCGGGCGCGCCGTCGGCTCGAAGGGGCTGACCGAGCGCTACCCGGTGGGCGTCTCCTCGGCCACGATCCGGAACGAGATGGCCGAGTTGGAAGCCGCGGGCTATGTGCAGCATCTGCACACCTCCGGCGGGCGTGTGCCGACCGATCAGGGATACCGCTACTTCGTGCATCACCTGATGGACGCAGTGGAGCTGCCTT
>JALYMD010000916.1 GCA_030773875.1 Chloroflexota bacterium
ACCCAAACGTCGGCAATCCCCATGCCGCCGCCAACGGCGTCGCCGAAGGCCCGCACGAACGGGTCGAGGGTATCGACCATCGTCTTGTCCCCGGGTTGGCACTGGCCAAGACGCTGGATCGTGGCCAGCCCCGCCGCAAGGGCTTTATGCCAGGCGAGGGCATCAACCTCAGTGTCATGAACAGGCAGGGCCGACCCCATGGCGGTCAGCCAGCTGCCTACGAGTGCGCCCGATGCCCCACCGGCTGAATTCATGAAGGCGTTTCCGGCCCGGGAGAGTGACTGCCGGGCGGTTCCATTGAATTCAGAGACGGAGGCCACGGCCGCCGCGAAACCCCGCACCATGCCGGCACCGTGATCACCATCGCCGGCGGCGGCATCCAGTCGTCCCAATTCCGCCTCGGTCTGCTCCATGGCCTGCAACGCCGCCGCAACCGCTGCCCGCGCTGCAGCGCCGGCTGACCCGCTCCGCCCCTCTTCCTCTAGGGCCACCTCGCGTGGAGTCGGCCGGACAGAGGACGCCTGTCGCTCGTTGCTCGTTGCCTTAAGCTGGCCGGCAACGTCGGGCCCGATCCTCGTAAAAGCTGGTGTCTCAGCACTGGCGTCGTGCAGTGCCTGCAACTCGTCGTCCAGCCAGAAAAGTGTCAGGGAACACCCGGCCATATCTAGCGACGTCACGAACTCGCCGATCATGGGTTCGTGGGCCGCCACTCCTGCCGCTCTCAGCAGTGGGTCGATACTATGGTAAAGGACGAACAATTCTTCGTATTTCGTCGCGCCGAGACCGTTAACGAGAACCGCCGCCCGGCTCCCGGCGTGCCGTGGTGCGGCCGCCACGACGGCGTCTACCAGGATCTTGGCTATCTCGTTCGCGGGCAAGCGTTCCATTGTCCGCACGCCCGGCTCACCGTGGATCCCGAGGCCGACCTCCATCTGTCCGGGGTCGACGGTGAAGAGTGGCTCAGACTGGCCAGGGATGGTGCAGCCAGCGAAGCCAACGCCAGCGGTGCGGATCCGATCATTGGCGCGGCGGGCGAGTGCCGCGACGGTGGCGAGGTCGTCGCCGCGGGCGGCGGCGGCACCGGCGATCTTGAAGACGTAGAAGCCGCCCGCGATGCCACGGCGGCGGTCCGCCTCAGCCGCTGGCGCTGAGAGCACGTCGTCGGTTACCAGGACCGTTTGGGCCTCGATCCCCTCGGCCCGCAGGCGCGTCTCGGCCATGCCGAAGTTCATCACGTCGCCGCTGTAGTTGCCGAAGGAGAAGAGGACGCCAGTGCCTCCCTCAACTGCCTTGGCGACCCGGTACGCCTGCTCGCCGGACGGGCTGGTAAAGATGTCACCGATGACGGCCCCGCTTGCAAAGCCCTCGCCGACTAGCCCGTAGAAGGCCGGGTAGTGTCCCGATCCACCGCCGATGATGACCCCAACCTTGTCGGCTGTCGGAACTCCGAGCGCCGCGACGCCCGACGCCCCGGGCACCCGGCGAAGGTAGCGCCCGTAGGCAGCGACGTAGCCCTCGATCATCTCCTCGCGAAAGGCCGCTGCCTCGTTCAGCATTCGCTTCATGCGCGTCCTCCTGGATGGCCCTCACGGCTACCTAGTCCGCACGGCGGCCCAGATCCCACGATCCCGGGCGCGCCGACTCGTGCTCAGTAGGGGCGGATGCTTGTGCGCTAGGTAACGGATGTGCGGGTGCATGGTTGTGCGTCCCCACATGCCGCTAGGTTGATCCCGTCGAACTGGTGGGCCGCCTCCACTGCTCCCTGCTCCGTCGCACGGCCGGTGTGCCGGGGAGGCCCGGCACCGAGTGTCTTCGGGGTTCCGTCGCATGGTGTTGTCGATGGGCGTACGCGGTCGCCTAACCGCTCATGACCTACCCCTCCCTGCCTATCTCGGCGCCGGTCGTCGGCACGGCGCCAGCCGGGGCTGCCTCTCGTTTCGGGGGCAAACAGTCGATCAGATAGCGACGGACCTCGTCCGGCGACCGCGCAATCATCGTACAGAGCGCTAGGGCGTCAGGCTTTGGTGGGTAGACCGGGTTCGGGATCGCGATTACTGTCATCTCCGCCGCCGCCGCTGCCCGGAGCCCGTTGCTCGAGTCCTCGACGGCGATGCAACGCGCCGGATCGAGGCCAGCCCGTCGGGCGGCCTCCAAGTAGACATCGGGCGAGGGTTTGCCCCGGGGTACCTCTTCGCTCGACACGAAGGCGGTGAAGTGGCACCGCAACCCGGCCGTCTCCAACACCGCCTCGATCAACCGTCGTGGGGCCGAGGAGGCGACTGCGATCGGGACCCGCGATGCGGCTGCCTGAACCATCGCGGCGGAACCTGGCAGCAGCTCGACCCGCCCGCCGTGGAGGGCGCCGATCATGCCGTCGATGACCACCTCAGCGATCTCTGCCGCCGTCCCCTGTCCAATCCGGTCGGTCATGTAACGGGACCATTCCGGCACGCTCATCCCTTGGCAGCGTGCCGTGTCACTCGCCTGCCAGGCGTAGCCGCCGGCGGCCGCGCAGGCCGTCCAGGTTTCCTCCCACAGGTGCTCCGACTCGACGAGCACTCCGTCCATGTCGAAGACGACTCCCTGAATCGCTCCGGTCCCCTTACTCCGTTCTCGTTCCGTGTCAACCACCGCCGCTCGCCTCCATATCCGTTCATCGGTCCGATCACCGTCCGACGCCCCATAACCTTCAGCTGTTCGCGTGCTTCTCGGGTGCTGCTGCACCAGCGCCGGGGTGATCGAGCGCGGCGCCGGGGAGACAAGTTACCGTCGGAGGTGCGCCGTCTCGTTGATCTGTACCCAGCGTGGTTCTCCGTCCGCGAGCTCGAGCACGTTGATCCCGGTGTTGCCTTGCACGAGGCGACGATAGTTCCTGAGCGGAACCTCGAGCGAGGCAGCGAGGTAGAGCCGGTTTAGGGTGTTGTGCCCGACCACCAACACCGTCTCATTTGGGCAAACAGCGGCGGTGTCGCGGACGAAGCGGTCGATCCGCGCGGCCGCCTCCTGCCCCGTCTCCCCCGTCCCGCCGGCGCGAACGGCGGCTGGGTCTCGCAGCCAGCCTGCCCACCCGGCCGGATCGGTCGTCTCGATCTCTCCCCGCGTCAGGCCCTCCCACGCCCCAAAGTCAACCTCAAGTAGCAGGGCATCGCAGGCAGGGGACAGACCCCGCTCCCCGGCGATGATCGTGGCCGTCTCTCGAGAGCGCTGGAGGGGTGAGCAGAAGGCGGCGGCGAAGGGTACCTCGCGCAGGGCGTGCGCCGCCCACTGGGCTTGCTCACGCCCTGTCGGCGACAGGGGAATGTCGGTGCGACCGCAGTAGCGGTTGCCTTCCAGATTCCAAGACGTTTCGGCGTGGCGCAGGATGTAGAAGCGCGTCATGGCGTTGTTATCGCGACGGCAGCGGCCCTGGAGTAGTAACCGCGAGCAGCCAACTCCGCGACGAACGATTGATACCGTTCCTCGTAGATGTCGGCGAGGGCGTCCGGCTCGACGGTCAGCTCCGATTGAATCATCGCGTCAGCCGCAGCATCAAGGCGGCCGAAGCTGGTGCCGGCAGCGGCGAGGACCGCCGCGCCGAGCGCGCCCTCGGGATGACGCATGCGGACGACCGGCTTGCGCAGCACGTTACTGCGGATACGCAGCCAGGTCCCGCTCCGGCTGGCGCCGCCCGCGGTCGCCACCCGCGCCACCCGCTCGCCGGATAACCGCTCGGCCACGTCGAAGGCAAGCCGCTCGACGTAGGCGACGCCTTCCAACCGCGCAGCGAATCGCTCTTCCGGATTGAGCCCGGCCGGCTCGAAGCCGCGTGCCGCCTGCGAGACGAAGGGGAACCGCTCCCCATGCTTTTGAAGCGGGTAGGCAAGCCAGGGCGTCGGGATCAGCTGACGTGCCGCCGCGTTCAACCGGTCAAGGTTGTGGTCGGCGAAGTCGCGGGCGACCCAGTCGGCGCCGGTGTTGCTGGCACCACCCGGCATCCACCACCCCTGTGGGTGGCGGTGATTGTAGAAGCTGCCATCCGGGTCGACCAGCGGCCGCTGGGTGACGCCCTTGACGACCAGCGTTGTGCCAATCGTCGTGCTCCACTCGCCGGGGCGGACGGCCCCAGCCGCAGTCTGCGAGGCGCAGCCGTCGGTCATCCCGGTCGTGACCAGGAGCGAGGCGGGCAATCCCGTCTCCGCCGCTGCCTCGGCGCACAGCGGGCCCAGCACGCTGCTGGAGCGGACGACGCGGGGCAGCCAGGTGTCGGGCAGGCCGAGGCGCTTGGAGATGTAGTCGGGCCAACGCTCCCGAACGAGGTCGTAGCCGGTCTTGAGCGCGTTTGTCGGATCGGTGACGCCCCAGACGCCGGTCAGGCGACCCAGCACGAAGTCAGCGGCGTGGCACCAGCCGGTGATCCGCTCCGCTTCTCGCGGGAAGTGGCGCACGTACCAGAGCATCTTCGGCAGGCCGTATGACGTCCCAAACGGCACCGCCTGAGCCGCAGTTGCGGCGACTTCCAGCGAGGCATGGCGACACTCCGCGGCCTCGGCCGTGGCGCGGTCGTCGCTGTACATCAGCGCCGGGTGGATGGGCCGGTAGTCGGCGTCGATCGGGATCACCGTTCCCGATGTGGATGTGACCGAAAGAGCGACCGGCGGCGATGCGCGCGCGTCTGCTCTCAGATCGGCAGCGAGAGCACGGAGGAGCAACAGCAGCACGTCCCACCAGAGCTCGGGCGACTGTTCGCGTCCGCCGTCGCCGATTGGGAAATCGCGCCGGTACGTGGCGAGGAGTCTCCCAGCGGCGTCAACCGCGACGACGCGGCCCCCCTGCGTCCCGACGTCGACGCCAATGAAGACCTCGGCGGGTGACGGAGGCCTGGTCATCACAAGGCGTTCCGCAACAGCCGCTGCCGGTGCTTCTCGGCTTCCTTCTCGCCTTCCAGGTTCACGATCTCCTGGACGTCCCGTAGGGACACCTCGCGCGGCTCACCGATCAACTTGGCAACCCAGAAAATCCGCGACGTGGCCTCGACCACCTTAGTGGTGTCAATGCCGACGCTCGACCGGTCGGCGTGTTGGCTGTCCGCAACGGGGAGCCCATGCTTGGCCTTGAGGCGCGGCACGTCCGAATACAGGTGACAGGCGCCGCGCACCCTTTTGTTGCGGAACCGGTGGATCTCCGCGATGACGAGCTTTGCGCCGTCGATGCAGTTGACGTAAGCCGGCCCCGTGCTCGCGCTGAGGTCGATCGCCAGGACCCTCACGATCGCACCACCCCTGTCAGGGACGGCGCACCGGCGAGTCCCGCCCCCCGATCCGCCTCAGTGCCGGCGGACAGTAACGCGCCTGCCACGTCGTCCTGCCCGATCAAGGTGAGCATCGCCTCGGCCGCCTGGTCGTCGGTGATCAGCACGTTGATTAGGCCGGAGCGGGCGGCGCCGAGATTCGGCAGGGCCTTCTCAACGCCGCTGGTGACGCCGACCCGGAGGGGGACGCCCCGCATGGCCTCGGCACCCAGGGCGATCACTCGGTCATTCAACTCCAGTGGGAGTAGCGATCCGTCCCGCGCGAAGTAACTCCCGCAGATGTCTCCGACGCCCCCTTGCCCCTCGATGAAGTCCAGGTCGGCGTCGGTCAGGTAGCCGGCACGGTAGAGGCCGGACTGCCGATCGACGGTGCCGATGCCCATCACGAGGGCGTCGGCCCGTCGCCCCCACTCGAGTGTCTGGCGGATGTGCTGGTCGCGCAGAAGCCCGGTCCGCACGGACGGTTCGGCGACGACCAGGGGCGCGCTCAGCAAGTAGACACGCCCACCGAGCCTCCTCCCCAGCTCCGCGACGAGCCGGCCGCCGTCGACGTCGGGCACCGCGCCGCCGATGCTCCCCTCGACCTGGACCACTACCATTCCCGGCTTGTTCGCGAAGTGGCCGCTGTAGACGACGTGGTGGATCATCCGGCCCCAGCCGAGCCCGATCGTGCTGTTGTCGGGAACGTGCTGTTGCAGATACCGTGCGGCCAGGACCCCGACCCGTCCGGGAACATCCTCACTGAGCCCGATGATCGGGCGCACCTGCCCCGTCGCCAACACCCGGCAGTCGCTCAAGCCCAGCCGGTTGTGCAAGTCGGCCTCAAGGCCAGGCACTCTCTGGAATGGATAGTGGACGCGGATGTCGACGATCCCCTGCTCCCGCGCCTCCTTCAGCAGCCGGGAGACACTGGAGCGGGATTGGCCGGTCGCTTGGGCGATCTGCTCCTGAGTCCGATCCTCACCATAGTAGAGTTGGGCGACCTCGGCGAGCAAGAGCAGTTCGTCGCGCGACCGCCGGAGCTGTCCCATGTCGACTCCTTCGTACGTACATCAGGGTGATCAGATGCCCCGGCGGTAGGTGGCCGAGCGGTTCGTTCGCCAGTCTACGGAACGCTTGACGAAAGCACAATCGTGGACATCTGTGCTGCCAGTTGGCCGGGAGAGGGAGAGCTACCGCCGAATCTCTTTCACAGATGTTGGGCATCGATATAGGGTGCAGATGCGGCCTTGACAAGCCCTCCGCTACTTGGTAGCGTCTAGGGCCAGCCGAAGCGCGGCTTTACTGCCCATTCGAGACGGTGCACCGCGAGCAAGACATAGGTCCCGTCGGTGAGCACCCCGGCCGAGAGGGGACGCAGTCTGTGCGGTGCGTGCTTCACGCGGCGGGCCGCCTCAGAGGGGATAGGGGTGACGACCATCTTCCGGTGCTTCGAGGTGGTCGGGGCCCCGCATTCTCTGTTCGGTGGGTTGGCAGGCGGCTCGCTGACCAGGTGTGGTCCGGGCTAACGACAGGAGAGGAGATCCGTATGGCTCCCGATCGACGACCACTCTTAGTCGATGCGCTCGGACGTCGACTGACTCGGCGACGGGCGATGCAGCTCGGTCTCGGCGCCGCCGCTGCGTACGGACTTGCGGCCCTGCCGTCGGCGACGCCGCGCGTTGGTGCTCAGGACACCGGCGCGGCCGACGTCACCGGTCCCTTCGACTGGAAGCGCAACAGTGGCACGACGATCAAGGCGCTCCTGAACGAGCACCCGTACACGACGGCGCTGGAGAATAACCTCAAGACCTTCACCGAGTTGACTGGGATCACCGTCCAGTACGACAAGTTCCCCGAGTCCAACTTCTTCGAGAAGTTGACCGTCGACCTTCAATCTGGCCAGCCGACCTACGACGTCTTTATGCTAGGGGCCTACTTCGTCTGGCAGTACGGGCCTCCGGGCTACCTCGAAGATTTCAGCCCCTGGATCCAGAACGCCTCCGCCACCAACCCCGACTACGACTGGGAAGATGTTTACCCGAACCTGCGCGCCGCCGACCAGTGGAGCCTCGAGGTTGGCGATCCCCTCGGCACCGGCGGCCAGTACGCGTTACCGTGGGGCTTCGAGACCAACACGATCATGTACAACACGGAGATCTTTAATAAGGTTGGCGTGAAGCCAGCGGAGACCTTTGACGAGCTGATCGAGTTGGCTCGAACCTTGACCGAGAAGGCGCCAGGCGCCGGCTTCCCGGGCACGTACGGTATCGGGGCGCGTGGCTCTCGCCAGTGGGCAACGATCCACCCGGGCTTCATGACCCAGTACTCCCGCGAGGGCGGCAAGGACTTCGAGCTCCAGGGCGAAAGCCTGGTCCCGGTCATGAACTCCGACGTGGCCGTGGCCTTCACGGACAAGTGGGCCAAGATGCTCAAAGAGTCCGGCCCGCCGAACTGGACCAACTACTACTGGTACGACGTCGGGACGGACCTCGGCGCCGGTAAGGCGGCGATGATCTATGACGCCGACATCCTCGGCTACTTCAACAATACGGGCACGGATGTCGCCGGCAAGATCGCCTGGCACCCAGGACCGAAGGGACCGGACGGCTCGCTCCTGACTAACCAGTGGATCTGGTCGCTCGGCATGAGCGCTAAGTCGCAGAACAAGAGCGCGGCCTGGCTCTTCCTTCAGTGGGCGACCGGAAAGGAGCACCTGAGCAAGGCCGCGATCGAGGGCGAGATGATCGACCCGGTCCGCAAGTCCATCGTCGACGACCCAGCCTTCGTCGACAAGATGGCCGAGCAGATCAACTTCCTCGAGACTTTCAATACCGTCATCGACCACACCCAGATCCTGTTCACGCCGCAGCCGGCCTTCTTTGAGGCGACGACCCTCTGGGCGGAGGCGCTGCAGGACATCTATGGCGGCACCGACGCTAAGGAGACCCTCGACGCCCTCGTGGAGGAGATCGAGGCGACGGTCGAGTAGCTAGTGATCGGGTGGGGGCGGGCTTGCCGGATGCGGTGAGGCCCGTCCCCGTCGTTCACTCGTTCGGGTTTCGGGCTTTGGATTCGTCCTTCCTTCCTCGGGACGGGCGTCGCTGCCTGCCCCGATCGCGCCCATGAGGATTGGCAGATGAGCGACGTTCCGGCGACATTGGAACCCCCACCCCGCCGCGTCACCACGCTGCCCGCGTGGCGGCGCGGCGCCCGACCCTACCTCCTGGTCCTTCCGGCGATCGTGCTGACGATCGGCATCCTCTACCCGTTCGCGCTCGGCGCGATGTACGCCTTCCAGAACTACCGCGCCAACCGGCCGGATACGACGCGCTGGGTCGGGTTCGAAAACTTGCAAAAGGTCTTGACCGACAAGGAGTTCTTCGAGAGCGCCCTCATCACCGCCGAGTTCGCGATTGCCGCGACCGCCATCGAGACCCTCCTCGGCGTCAGCGTCGCGCTACTGCTGGCACGTTCGACGCTGGTCAGCCGTGCCCTTGAGCGCTTGCTAATTGTGCCGCTGATGATCGCTCCAGTGATCGCGGCGATCATCTGGCGGCTGATGATGCTGCCGACAGTGGGCGTCCTCAACTACCTGCTCGCCCCGTTTGGCGTGCAGCCCGAGTGGACTGGCTCGCCCGGTTGGGCACTTTTCTCGATCATCCTGGTCGACGTCTGGACCTACACGCCGTTCGTGGCCCTCTTGGCGCTGGCGGGCTTGCGTTCCTTGCCGCGCGCGCCATTCGAGGCGGCAGCGGTCGAGGGAGCTGGCTTCTGGTACACCTTCCGCAACCTGACGCTGCCGATGCTCTGGCCTTACATCCTCGTTGCCGTCATCTTCCGCTTCATGGACTCGCTCAAGATCTTTGACATCGTCCAGGTGCTGACGCAGGGTGGTCCCGGCGATGCGACGATGACCCTCCAGGTTAGGGCGTTCGAAGAGGCGATCACCTTCTCGCGCTACTCGATCGGGGCAACCTACATGCTCATCCTGTGGACGGTGGTCTACCTTGCGACCCGCGGCCTGATTGTGATCCTCAGTCGCGCCCAGGCACGGGCCGCCGGCGTCTGATTCCCTCGGCTAAAAGAGCGGCCGCATCCCAGGCGGTTGCGCGGCGCGCTGCAACCAGCAGAGTCCCGACGGGAGGAAGGAACATGGCAGTACAGCAAGAATCCAAACCCGTCGGCGGCGAGCGAGCAACCGGTACGGCGGTGGCGCTTGAACCGGCGACGACCGCAGAGTCAACCCGCGTGGTTAGGGGGCGATGGCAGGATTTCCTTCTCAACGCGCTGACGGTGCTCTACTTCGTCTTCGCCCTCTTCCCAGTCGTCTGGATGATCGTCCTATCGCTGAAGCCGCAGGACAAGCTCTTTACGACCTACTTCCAGTTCGAGCCAACCCTCGCCGCCTACCATGAAATCTTCGCCGGGAGCGTCGGCGCAGGGGGCGCTGCGTTCCTGCACTTCTTCGCCAACAGCCTGATCGTATCGCTCGGAGCGGTGCTAATCTCGCTGGTGGTGGGGGTGCCTGCGGCCTACGCGTTTGCCCGCTGGAAGTTCTCCGGCGCCGACAGCCTGCTCTTTACGCTGCTCTCATTTCGGTTCGCCCCGGAGCTGATGGTCATTATCCCGCTCCTGGTCATCTACCGCCGGCTCAACCTCTTCGACACGCACCTCGGCCTGATCTGGGTCTACCAACTGATCACGCTGCCGCTGATCGTTTGGATCCTGCGCTCCTACTTCCAGGACTTAACCCCGGAGCTGGAGCAGTCGG
>JALYMD010000917.1 GCA_030773875.1 Chloroflexota bacterium
GGGGGGATGCTCGGTGTGACTCTCCGCACTCGGTAGGATTGGCCGCCCGGAGATCACGGGGCAGAGGACGCGCCGCGGAGGGGACCACAGCGGGCCTAAGGAGACACCGGGCGTGCCCGCTGGCTGGTCCGCCTATGCCGAACGGCGGTGCGACTGGTCAGGAAGGATCGTGGGACGCCGTGGTCCAACACCCCGGTAGGAGGCCCAAATCTGGCCCCGGAGGACGGATTCGAGATCGGCCGCCTGGGTGCGGGAAACGCGCAGTGTCACCAGCCGCTCGCCGCCCACCGGCTTCAGCCGGATCTGACCGTGGTCGGCGCTCACCCCGGCGAACTCCGTCCAGCGACGGAAGCCCGCGCGGCCGAGCCGAATCCCCCGGTCCGTGAGCGTGTAGTGGAGCGGCATTCCGACCAGAAGGAGAGCGCCGAGCATGAACAGGGCGAACGGGACGGGGCGCGGACCGCGAAGGGCCACGTCGGCCAGGAGGAGGGCTACGCCCCCAGCAAGGGGACCAGTGTGCAGGCGCAGCCGCTCCCGCCAGCCCACCCGGACCCTCGCCACCACTGCTCCCTCCGGGTCCGCCGTGGTCATGTGCGAAAGGCCGACGTGTCGGGCTGGGATGTTGAGAAGCATGGCGCAGGCCCCTGGATGAGCGACGGCGAGAGCGTGGCGGCGAGGATGCCTCCGGCTCACGTCCACCATAGACTGCAGCTGCGGGGAGAATACGGCCGCGGAGTCACGATTCGGTCACGGTCTGGGGAACGGCACAGGCCGCCCGTTGCCGGACCCGCCCGAAACGAGCCGGACCGGCAGGCCCGGGCACCACCGCGCTTTCCTCGGCCGGCGAGCAGTTTCTGGGCGACGTAGCCAGTATTCCCGTCGCCCTCCTCCGCCGGACCAGTTACGGTCACCTTTGCGCTGGGCGAGCATCGTGACAACGTCGGAGACCGTCGAGGGCTCGGCGCGCAGGTTGACGCCGGTCTCGACGACGGCGGTGCCCCCTCCACGACCGGGGCCGACGTATCATCCCTGCTCGCCGTGTCCTCCCCGGCCGGGAGCCCGGCGTCGGTTTCGTCCTAAGTGCGGGTGGCGCCGACGACCATCGGGGAGAGGTACTCGCCGGCCGTGGATTCGAACTCGCCCCCGAAGGTGATCAGGATCAGGGCCGGGTCGTCCGTCCGACCGATGTTCTCATTGAGGTCCTCAACGGTGAGGTCTGGCCCCGTGGAGGCGTCCATCCGGGCCGAGGCGTAGGTTTAGATCGTCCCGTCCTCGCCGATGACCTGAATCTCCTCGCCCTGGCTCCGATCGTTCAGGTTATAGAAGATGGGCGGCCTGCTTGTGCCAGGGAACGACCCACGGCTAGGTGAGGCCGTGCTGGACGGCGAAGCGGATCGCCGCGCCCCGGTTGGACACGTCGAGCTTAGCGCTGAGTAGGTCGTGCCCCACACAGTCTGAGCATGGAGGAAGTGTGTGGGCTCTGTTGGTGGTTCGGATGTGACCCACCCCCATATTGAGAACGAAGCAAATCTGGACCTTCGGACGGCTACAGGATGACACGCTGAATGAAACCGGAACGACCGATGACTGACGCAAATGACCGCAACGCAGGCCTAGTGGCCACGCTCGTCCGGGGCGACCAAATGGGCGGACAGCTGGCGGTCGTTGAACTCTATGAGGTGCAGGGGCAGGAGGCGCCGCGTCACCTCCATGTCAACGAGGACGAGATGATCTCTGTGCTCGAGGGAACGCTCACGGTCTGTGTGGACGAGGCCGTCCTCCAGGCCACTGCCGGCACCTGCCTGTTCCGAGCGCGGGGTACCGGCCACGACTACGCGGTCGAGTCGGCCGCAGCACGGCTCCTGGTTGTGGTAACCCCGTCCGGGCTCGAGGAGTTCTTCAGGGAGCCAGATGCCTCCCCGAGAATGACGGCGTAGAGCGGCAGATCGCGGTGGCGGCCCGGTACGGGATCGCGATCACGGGGCCGACGCCGACGGTCGAGGGAACGGCGCAAGGTGTGGCAGTCCCACGCCCACGCCAATAACATCCGGAGGC
>JALYMD010000918.1 GCA_030773875.1 Chloroflexota bacterium
ATCGGGATTACGGGGACGAAGGGCAAGACATCGACCGCCTCGCTCTGCGCCGCGATGCTGCGGGCCTGGGATGACCGGACGGTGCTGGCCGGGAACATGGGAGTGTCGGCGCTGGGCCAATTGGATCGGATCACCCCCGCCACCCCGGTCGTGTTGGAACTCTCGAGTTGGCAGGTCGAGGCGTTGATCGAACATCGGTTGGCGCCGGCCATCGCGGTGCTAACGAACATCAGCGAAGACCATCTGGACCACTACGACGGCTTCGACGACTACGCGGCAACCAAGCGGGGGATTGCTTGTCACCAGCAACCGGGTGACGCCTTTGTGGTCAATGCCGACGACCTGGAAGCATGGCGGGCCGCTGCGGAGACGGCCGCGCGGGTCGTGCCGTTTGCACTCCTCGACCGCGGCGGAGACGGGGCCTGGCTTGCCGGCGGGGGCCTGCTCTGGCGGTCGGGCGGTTCGGAGGTGCGGATAGATATGCCGCCCAATCCTGTCCTTGCCGGGGAGCACGGCGTGGCCAACGCGCTGGCGGCCGCGGCGGCGGCGTTTCTGAGAGGGGCGACGGCGGACGCGGTCGAGGCGGGGCTGCGCGGGTTTGCCGGGGTGAAGGATCGGATGGAGCCCGTGGGGGAGATTGAGGGCGTCGCCTTCGTCAACGACACGACCGCGACGGCACCGGCTGCCGCGATCGCGGCGCTGCGGTCAGTCAACGGTCGGCACATTCACCTCATCGCGGGGGGCGCCGACAAGCGGACGGCTCTGGAGCCCTTGGCCGTCGAGGCGGCACGGCGAGCGGAGGCGATCTACCTGCTAGACGGGACTGCCACGCCGGAGTTGAAGCGGCTCTTGGAGCGCGAAGGGGCGCGGACGCTCGGTCCTTTCGGGAGCATGGCCGAGGCGGTGGACGCCGCGGCTGAGCGCGCAAGACCCGGTGACGTCGTGCTGCTATCGCCCGGCTGCGCCAGCTTCGGCTTGTTCAGCGACGAGTTTGATCGGGGTGAACGGTTCCGCGCGGCGGTCCGAGAGTTGGACGCGTCGGCGGTTGCGGCTGCCCGGCGAATCACGAATGCGAGGATCGGGGCGCCCACCGGGCGTAGCGCGTTCCCAACCACGGAGATGCCATGAGCACGCTGTCCGAGCCGCCGGTCCTGACCCCGGGGCAGGGCGGTCCTGGCGGTCAGTCCTCCGCGCAACGAGGTGAGGCCGCGATGGGCGCGGCCCTGCCGCCACTTCCAGCCCGGGTCCACTTCGTGGGCATCGGCGGGATCGGGATGAGCGGGTTGGCGCGGATCCTTCGGGCGTGGGGCTACGAGGTGAGCGGCTCGGACGCCAGCGCGTCGGAGCAGACTGAGGCACTCGGCCGGGAAGGCATCCCGGTCGCTATTGGTCATGGCGACACGGTCTGGGCAGGGGGCGCGGATCTGCTGGTGGTGACGGCGGCGGTGCGGGGCGAGAACGCCGAGGTGCGCGCCGCGGAGGCGGCGGGGATACCGATCATCAAGAGGGCGGCGCTGCTTGGTTTGCTCGCCAGCGAGCGGCGGAGCATAGCGGTCGCCGGTTCCCACGGCAAGTCGACGACGAGCGGCATGCTGGTCGCGGCTCTCGGCGCGCTCGGGGCGGATCCGTCTTACGCGATCGGCGCGGTACTGGGGACAACCGGTACCAACGCCGCCCCCGGCTCCGGGGACGCGATGGTGGTAGAAGCGGACGAGTACGACTACTCGTTCATCCAGCTCACCCCGACCGTGGCGGTCATCACCAACCTGGAGTTCGATCACCCCGATCTCTTCCCGGACCAGGCGACCTACGATGCCGCCTTTGCCCAGTTCATCAACCGGATCCGGCCCGACGGTGCCCTCGTGATTGCGGCAGACGACCCGGGCTGTGTACGCCTTCTGGCGGCTCCCGGGCTCCGTCTGCCCGAACACGTCATCACCTTTAGTCAGGGTGATGGGGTAGATTGGCGGCTCTCCGGTGCTGAGGGAGCTTGGCGGGTGACTGGTCCGAACGGAACCGAGATTGCCCTTGATCTCGCCGTTCCGGGCAGCCACAACGCGCGGAACGCGACGGCGGCGCTCGCCGCGCTGGTCGTCCTTGGCCACGAGCCAGAGGCGACGGCAGCCGCGTTGGCTGCTTTCACCGGTGTCGGGCGGCGGTTCGAGCGCAAGGGCGAGGCGGCGGGCGTGACCGTCATCGACGACTACGCCCACCATCCGACGGAGGTGCGGGCTACCCTGAGGGCGGCGCGGGATCGCTTCCCTGGGCGGCGATGCTGGGCGGTCTTTCAGCCGCATACTTTTAGCCGGACGAAGGCGTTGCTCCAAGAGTTTGCCGCCGCCTTTGGTGATGCCCACCGGGTCCTGCTGCTGGAGATCTACGCCGCCCGCGAGACCGATTCCCTCGGTATGCGTGCCGCCGACCTTGCCACCCTGGTGCCCTCCGGGGCCGCGGTCGTCGCTGGGCCGCAGGCCGCAGCAGAGCACCTGGCTGCCCAAGTCGCTCCGGATGACGTGGTGCTGACGATGGGTGCGGGAGACGTAACGGCTACCGGGCCGATCCTTCTCCGCCTGCTGGGCGAGCGAACGGCTGCTGCGGTGAACAGCCGACCGCCGCGACGGCGGGTAGAGAAATCTCCTGTCCGAACCGTGCCAGGGCGGTCGTCATTGAAGATCCTTGAGCGGTCGCCGATGTCGCTTCACACGACGTGGCGGGTCGGTGGCCCAGCGGATCTGCTAATCCGGGCGCCTACGCCTGATGACCTTGTAGCGGCGGTTGCCTGGGGCCACGAGCAATCGCTGCCGGTGACGGTGATCGGCGGCGGCAGCAACCTGCTCGTGGGCGACGGGGGGATCCGTGGCCTAG
>JALYMD010000919.1 GCA_030773875.1 Chloroflexota bacterium
TCGTCGCGGAAGGCGCGGAGCGGGGCGAGACGGTCGGGGGCATCCATGGCCGCATGGTGCCACGCCGAACCGGCCGCCGTCCTTCCCCGGCGCCCGCCGCACTGATCGGGGTTAAATCACAAGCTAGTCGCCAAACACCGCAAATGCCTCTTGCTGTTGTGGCGGCGTGACCACGGTGAGCATCAAGCTGTCCGCCCGGTCTGGAGATCGACCGAGTTCCTTATCCTTGCGCATCTCCTCCTTCTCGGCAATCCGAATCTTTCCCGACGAGTCGACCACCTTGTAGGTGAGGTGGCTCAGCTCTTCCTCCAACTCTTCGTCTGGCGGGATCATGATGCCGCCCTGCTCAAACAGCGTCCGCAGCGCCCAGTAGAACTCGGCGCGTTGATTGGCAAACCGGTCGGGCTCACTGGACCGCTCCGCCACGTTGATGTCATGGGTGCGGTCGGGAAAGAGCTCGCGCAGTCGATCCGCCACGCCCGCCCCTAAGCCAATCACGTCAATCTGGGCGTGGAGGGCGTTGTCTTCCCGTAGATCGGCGGCGACCCGCCCCGTGGTCTGCATGGTGTCTTCCTGGCTGCTCACCCGCTGCCAGGCCACGTACTCCCCGACCTTGAGCGACCGCACGGTCGTATCCGCGCCGAACCGCGCCACATCCACCCCCAGGACTTTGTCTTGTCCGTCGAGCGACACGCGCCCATCCCGCAGTTGGTCGGTGAAGTCGCGCCAGCGCTCCTGCGCGCGCTTGATCCAGGCGAGCGGGATCAGGGTATCCGCGCCGGCGGTGGGGAACTGGGCTTTGATGCGGGAGAGGTACATGGCCGACTCCGGCCCGTACTTTTCATAAATGCGCGCCACCCAGGTCGGAGAGGCGAGGTAGGGATACTTGACGCCACCCGCCGCCTCTAGCTTGGCTTTCCAGACTCCCGAGGCGATATCCGCCTCGGTGATGCCCGACTCGGTGAAGTTGGGCGTGTCATAGGCGGTGATGCGGATGACCTTGGCTTCGGTCCCCGCACGTTTGATGCGCTTGGCGAATTCACTGGCCCCATCGGTCGGGTTGCCGATGGCCAGTAAGCGCGTGTGCTCTCCCGACAAAACACCGTCGATGGCCTCCCAGTTCTCGGCCTCGATCCCGGTCGCCTCGTCGACGATGAACAGCACCCAGTCGGCGTGGAGACCGGAGAAGTTGGTGGGCTCGTCGGAGGAGAAGCCAAAGGCGTACCACTTGTCGTCGATCTGAAGCTCTTGTTTGAGGAGCTCGCCGCCTAAGGGGACGCTCGCTTTCGTCCAGGCCTTGCGGATTTCCTGCCAGAGGATCCGCTTGACCTGACGCCCCGTGGGGGCGGTGGTGACGACGATGGAGTTGGGGTGGGAGTACAGGAACCACAGCGCCACATGCGCGGCGGTAAACGACTTTCCCGAGGAGTGGCAGGAGGGGACGTACACCTCGGGGTGGTCGCGAACGGCTTCGATGATCTCCCGCTGCTTGGCCCAGAGAGTGGCTCCGAGGACGCGGGAGCAGAAGAAGGCGGGGTCGGACTGGATCTTGGACGCGAAGGCGCGTTTGTCGTCGTGGGTGAGGGTGTCTATGCCTCTATTGTAGGATGGCCCGCAAGTCTGATGACCACTACGGAGGGTTCGGTATGGGCGGTGGAGACGAAGCCAGGGCGGATCAGCACCCTAGCTGCCGCCGCTGTGAGGCGCTGCTGAACGGGTCCGGCTGGTGGCGCCTCGACGGAACCGACCAATGCACGCGAGACGGGCATCCTCGTCCGGAGCTGGCCAATGCCTGCATCTGTTGGCAACACGAGCGGAAGGCTGAGATGGCTGGCGAGCTGGCCTTGACGGAAGGAAGGACATTGGTGCTTGACCAAGAATGGTCGCAGGACGGTTGGAGCCGGGTCCTGGTGGGAGCTAGGATAGTCAGCAACGTCACTGACTTGTTACGCTGGGCCGAGGCGCGGCGCTCCCCCTAGGAATGGTCCAGCCGACCACTACCCGGGTTGTCGTCGATGGCCTCCCGCACCAGGCCCACGATCGTCTCAATCTGCACCGGCTTGCCATCCTTGCCGGTGACCTCGCTCCGGTTGGTCGGCGTGAAGAGCCCCGCCATCTGCAGCAGCATCTGCCGGTCCTGGAAGCTCTGGCGCTTGGCCTCGCGGATGGAGGCCTCCAGCACCTCACCAACCCGTTCCCTGACCAGGGCCAGGCAGATCTTGTTGTAAGCGTCGACGAATGTCTCGTTTTGGAATGCACGCAGGACGGTGCGGCGGTCCACGCCAGCGACTTCAGCCAGCTTGGTCTTGTTGATCCGCTTCTCCGGTCCCTTGGTCAGATCGACCTTGCCCAAGCCTGCCTCGACGAGGGTAAGCAGGATGTCCACCTCGGCGGGAGTCAGGCCAGCGAATTCGGGGAGCGGAGCGACATCCGAGGGCGCGTCTTTCTTAGCCATCGTCCTCCTGCAGCACCACGATCAGCTCCTTGCCCCGCAGGTTGGCCAGCGCGGGAATCTGGTCCAGTTCTTCAAAGTAGACGTCTAGCGTGATGCGCGCTCCTTCTCCCTCGTTGCCGTGGATCTTGATGGCGCTCTCGGTGGTGGGGATAGCGTCCTTCAGGGCGAGGGGTGTTGGTTTCATACAGACGTTTTTAGCTGCGCCCGTGTCTGGGCGATTGCCTGCCTAATGGCGTGCTCCGAACATCCCAAGAGCTCCTCCACCGCGCTCCAGCGCATCTCCTCCACCAAGAGGCAGTAGGTAATCACGCGGTCCCGCAACGGCAGAGCGGCCAATTGCGCCGGGACCCCTTCCCCAAAGAGACACACGGCCGTCGAGGCAAAGAGCAGCTGACGCAAATGCCGCTCGGCGACGGGTCGATGGTCGTCATTGGTGAGCGAGTCCGGGTCCGGTAGGTGGTCGAAGGGGTCGAGCAGTGCCGCCTTGACTATGGCCACCGCCTCCCGCATCCGGTGGCTGGTCAGCCTGACGTCCTCGTCTTTCACCTTGAGCGTGCGCTTGATTTCTGCGGCCTCGGCGCCGTCGGTCAGGGCCAGGAGCACCAGGCGCTCACGAATCGGCACCGAGAGGAGCGCGTGTAGGGGCGGGCAGGGTTTGACCCGGGACGCTGCACCTGCGCGGTAGAGCCGCTCAAACGAAAAGCGCAGAGAGGCAAGGCGGGGGGAGGAGGTCATGTGTGGGGCGTTTCTTCTCTTGTAGCAAGTTGATATAGGCTGTGTCAAGGTAGCGGGCATCATCAGGAGTACCATTTCCTGATTGATTCAAAGACCGCTACCACGTCGTCATAGCCCATGGAAATCAAGAGGCCGCATAGTGCCTCATCCGCATCTATATGATCCGATTCTGGGTCAGTGCCATCTCTTGCCGCTATGTCTTCAAGAATTTTCATGACCTGCCCCCCGAAAGCTGGTCCGGCGAAAATGGGAGTCCTCTGGGGGTGAATGGCACCCCAAGGAGGACGGTATGCGTCGGAGCCGGTTCTCAGAGGAACAGATCGTCGGTGTCCTGAAAGAG
>JALYMD010000920.1 GCA_030773875.1 Chloroflexota bacterium
AGCGCCGCGCCGGCGTCCTGGCAGCGGGAGATCACCGCCTCCACCACCGCGTCGACCCGCCGGATCGCCGCTAACTCGTGGATGGCCGCCACCTCGTCGCGATGCCGCCAAGGACCCACCAGGGCGAACTCGCGGTTCTCGGGGATCCAAACCGAGCGTCCTGGATAGCTGGCAACCAAGCGTTGGGCATCGTGGGCATCCATCCGGTTGTGCCAGCCTAGGCGAAGAAGCGGGACATCCTCCGGAGTCAGGACGCGAACGTCCGTCCCGACGTGCCGCCGGCGTCCCGACCCCGCCTCCAGGGCCATCACTAACGCTCCAACCAGACGGTTTCGAGTCGAAGGATGCCCATGGACGTCACCTCAAGGCCCCTCACCTCGGGCTTTGCCAAGGTGAAGGCGATGTCGTCGTACATGGGCAGTACCACGTAGTCATCGAGAAGCGCCTGCTGAGCCCCTTCGTAGAGAGCCGCGCGGCGCTGATTGTCGCCCTCAGCCGCCGCCTGCTGCAGCAGGCGGTCGAAGACCGGGTTGCGGTAATCGACATAGTTGTCCGGGCTGTCGGACCCGAAGAGGGTCCAGAGCAGGCTCTCCGGGTCGGGGTAGTCAGCCAGCCAGTAGAGGCCGTAGGCCGGAAAGGCGCGCCTGGAGAGCCCATTCAGGAATTCGGGCCAATCCAGGGAAACAACCTCCACCTTCAACCCCAGGTTCTCCTGAAGGACATCACGAAAGGCCTCAGCCGGTCCTCCTCCAGCGGAATAGATAGTCAACTCGGGCACACGGGCGGGCTCCCCGTACTTGGAGGCGGCAATCTCGCGTCGGGCTTCTGCCTGGTCGAAGGCTGGCATCGTGGGTGTCCACTCGCGCCCGAGCATCCCGTCGGGGATAAGACCGTCAGCCACACCTGCGTGACCATTCATGGAGACTTCTGCGACCTTGACCCGGGGGAAGGCGAGTTGGACTGCGCGGCGGATGTGGATGTCATCCATGGGAGGGGTGTCGATACGAAAGGCGACGTAGTAGAGCGCGAAAACCGGGATCTGCACTACCTCATCACGGAGGGAGCTGCCGGGGTCAAGCACCCGGTCGATCGCATCCTGCGGCAGCGTGTCGATGTCAATCTGATCGTTCTGGTACAGGTTGAAGGGTTGAAACGCGTTGGTGCCGAGGCGGATCTCGATCCGTTCCAAGGCGGGGTCGCCCCGAAAGAAGGTGTCTGACGCGCCCAGCACCAGTCGCTCTGCCGGCTCCCAGGCCACCACCTCAAATGGGCCAGTCCCGTTCGGTGATCGCCACCAAGCCCCACCGCGAGCAACATCGCGCCGGTCGATGATCGCGGCCGGTACCGAAGCGAGCTTCATGAGGAACGTCGCACGCGGAGCTGCCAGGCGGATGACGATGGTGCGATCGTCGACTACGCGGACCCCAGCGAGCCCGTCGCTCTGTCCACTCGCGACATCGGCCGCTCCAGCGATGTCCAACAGGTACGTCGGGCCACCAAGGAGGGCAGCATCCCCGCCCGCTGTGTCGGGGTCAAGGGCGTGCGTCAAGGAAAAGGCGACATCCTCCGCCGATATCGGCCGGCCATCTTGGAACGTGGCGTCCTCGCGGAGGACAAAGGTGTACTCCAAGCCGCTCGGCGCAATCTCAATCCGCTTTGCCAACTCCGGCACCGGTTCAAGATCGGCGTCCAGACGAGTCAGCCCGCGAAAGACCTGGCGGGCGATAAAGGCAGTAGAAATGTCCCGTGCCAACGACGGATCAAGACTGGCAAGGCCATCCACCGGCCCCGCGAGGCGAAGCACTTGCTCGCCGGAGGGATGAGCTTGGATCGGCTCATCCCGAGCTTCGATCACTACGCCTTCGCCGGAGACGGGTGTTCCATCAGCGGCAAGGAGGGCGCTGACGCTCCGGAGAGTGCCCTGAGACGAGCCGAAGCTTCCGTCAACACCCGTGAGCGCCCACGCCGGTGATCCGAGCATCAACCCGAAGAGGATCAGCCCACGCAGTGTCTTCGTTGCCCAGGGAAGTCGTGCCATGGGCGGATTCTAGTGGCAGCACCCGAACGCGACAAATTTAGGACGTCCTGTAGCAGTTGGTGGCCGAGCTCAACGCCATCAGCAAGCTACACCTGCACGGAGACCTGCGACGGCTCGTCATTCCCAAGTAAGCGAGCTTCCATCTCAAGTCTCAAGTCACTCCATCAATCAGAAATAATCTGAGCCTCACGAAGTCGCCGCTCCACGGCCTCTAGCGTCGCGTCTGAGTTTAGGAGCGACGTGTCGAGGATCAACGCCGCCGCCGCCCGAGCGTCCGCCAGACGGCGCTGTTGAAGCCGGTAAATGTTCTCCGGCCAGTCGGCTCCGCGCCGGTGACGAATCGTCGCCAGGTCCACATCAAGAGCAATAACCACATCCGGCTCAGTATGGCGCCAAAGCGAGGCGATCTCGCTATGCTCTTGTCCGCAGACACTGGCGTCATAGCCTAGGCGGCGGAGGCCACGGACGAGCGTCGTTTTCCCGGAAGCACAAGGACCAACCACGACGATTTTCCAATCTCGCCTAGATGGAACCGTTCGACATGCTCCCGTGCTCATCGCATTCTCACAAGAGTGGCACGTCGAGCGACAAACGACGGATCAGGGGATGCTCTTCGTGTTTACGTAGTGCCAGCACGACCACTGTAAGGTCGTCCCCAGGCTTCCCGTCGTCCCGTCGGATCGCCTCCTGCAGTACGGAATCGGCCACCTCAGCGGCGGAGGAGACACTGGTTGCCGAATGCCGAAGGAACCCGAGGACATCGAAGGGACCGCCGCCACCTCGCTCTCCCGCCGCAGCTATTCCGTCCGTGACGGTAACCACGTGCAACCCGGCAGACATCGGCCACTCCACGACCTCTGGCCGGGTGCGAGGATAGCGCCCGATCGGGCCCGACGACACCGGAACCATCTCGAGCGAATCCAGACAGCCAGCTACCGCCGGGGTCACGGCGTTTCGAGTGAGCAGGACGGTCTGAGCTGAGGCGTCGACGGAGAGGATGTCCAACGTCGCAGAAACCTGCCCGCCCCGGAACGCAAACAGGTGGTCGTGGACAGCGCGCGCCACGGCTCCATCCCGGACGCCATCTTTAAGCAACGTAACTGCTTTAGCCGTTAGGAGCAGACTCAAGGTCTTCGCGGCCCGGCCACTCCCCTGACCGTCTACGGTGACCACCGATACGCCGCCCGTCGGACGCTCGATCACCTCGACGGTGTCGCCGCTCTCCCTTGTGGCATATTTCGTCGTCTTCGCCACGGCAAGATCGACAGCGAGACTCACCGCTCTTCCGC
>JALYMD010000921.1 GCA_030773875.1 Chloroflexota bacterium
CGGTCGTGAAGGAGCTTCCCTGGGAGAATCGGTCCGTCAATCCGAGCGCGGCCAGCTTCCCCACTAGATCAAGGCGCTTGTAGCGATCGACCACCTTCACGCTCGTCGCTGCGGCTGGGACGCTGACGCCTGTCGCAGCCCAGTGCAGACCCCGCGTGACCCAATTGACCACCTTAGAGAGCGGTTCGAGATCATCCGGCGCTGAGGGGGACGATCCCATCGTCGGTCCGTCTGCGTGGAATGCCGGAACATCGATGCCCTAGTAGAGCTCATCGAGCACTTGAGCGTGGTGGTCGGTGACCGTGGTGAGCATCTTGGCGGCGAAGAGCTCTTGGGCTAACGCGCCGTCGCTCTTGTCGATGTCGATAAGGAGGAAGTCCCGGAGGGCGTTCTCGCCCCGGCTCTTTGCCCGGTTGCAGGCTCGGCACGCGGGAACCTTGAGGAGCTGAAACTGGAGCTGGGTGCGCAGGCTTTCCGGATACAGATAGCGGGGGATGGGAACGTCGCTCTGGGTTGCCGTATTGCGGCCGCAGTAGGCGCATGGGTCGTGCTTCAGGCGAAAAGGTCTCTGCTGGATTGGCATGAGGTGCGCCCCTCTAGGGGAAACCGCTTGTCCTGAATCTGCTCCATCGATGGGACCCCGAACTTTGTTTGAGCCCGTCGGTCTGCCGGGCCGTGGGGATCGTCATCGCCAGCGTGCTCCAGATCGGTTCGTGGTTTGCCAGACCCGCCCTAATGACTGCAGTACACCTCGAAATGTCCATTGGCCACGTCTGACACATATGTCTGCGTCGCGGCCAATAACTCCAATTGCGCGGCACTGTGGTGGTACTTCTGCAACCCCGGCTGAGCGATGGCGATAGTGAACTTTGGCTTCAGAAACCGGGCATGGTCTTGCAGGTCAAGCAACGCAGCCTCGTCCCCAACCATGAATCCCGTTACCCCGTTGCGGTCCCGGTACTGCTTCTGCCGGCGAATGAGGTTGACGAAGAACGTGTCGATCGCACGCTGCCACCGAACCGACTTCATTGCCTGGCCGCATACCTCGTACAAGTCGGCAATCTTCCGACGGTCCCTGCCCGGTTCCCATTCGGTCACATACTTGCAATGGGTCAGGTGGACAATGAGGTCCGTTCCCTCCACCCTGAGCGCCACGATGTCAGCCATCTCGTTCTGAATGTCGTCATCGAGGATAACCGCCCAGTTGCCCAACTCCTTCACCCGCTCGATCACGTACGCCTGAACGCTATCTGCCCGTCGCTCTGGACCTTGGGACTCGACAGAGAGGGTGATGCCCGTCCAGTCCAGATCAATCAGTTCGTTAGGGTCGAAAGGGGGCAGGGTGCGATCGGGCTGCAGAAGGATTGCCTCGGGCGTGACCAGCGCCTCCTTCTCGAACAAGATATGCAGCCCGTTCTTGTTCAGGTACTCCAGGAGAGTGGAGACGCTGCGGGATCCCTTCACCGTCGCGTCCGGCCCGACCGGAGTGAAGTGCATAGCACCCTCTTGGATCGTTAGGTCGTAGTCGAGATGCCAGTCCGCCGTTGCCACCCGAAGCTCGATTGGACCGGTAGTGGCATGCGAGCGTACCTCCATCTCGGTATCCACGATCGACCACGCCTTCCCGTCGTGCTCAACCTTCAATTCCTCCCGAACGTTGGCAAAGACTTCCCAGGGCCATTCAGCCGCCAGTGGCACTAGGTCGGGACGATCCTTGAGGACGACCGGGCGGATGAAGTTCTTCATCAGGTCGTCGACGCTGATACCGTTGTCAATCACCTTTCCGCCTACCACGTCGCACCAATCGACCCAGTGCTTGAGCGTCTTGGCGACCCGATAGCTCCAAATGCGCCCCTTCAACGAGGCCCCGACGCTAACGCGTTTGCCCTCCTCGTATCCGTACACGAAGAGGTTGGTCTTGGTCTTGGTCTGTGTCTCGGCAGGAACCAGCCCATCCGTGACGTCCGCACCGACATGCATGGAGAACCGGCGGCGGCGGTCGCGGACATCGAGGACGCCGATGTTGGTGGGCAGCATCCGCTTGACGTTGGCCAGCACGCGGTAGAGGTTTTCACCCGTGATCCGGACCGCGCTCTTGCCGCAGACCGCCTTAGCTACGTCCTCATGGAACGCATCATGGGAACTGTTGATGTAGAGCAAGTGGCGGTTGCGATCGTGGTACAGGACGTAGAGGTCGTAGGTGAGGTTCTCAACAACGCTCATTTGACCCCACTCCACGGGAGCATGTTGCTCGACGATGCACCACATGACACCGTCACGGTCATTAACTGGCAGAGGGTGAGTCACGACCTGCTCGGCCGGATAGACATCGTAGAAACCCTGCGGGTTCCAGTCAGCGTCGGCGACCCGATACACAACTGTGCTCATTTTGGGTAGGAGGTTCCGGATCGGCACCTCTTCCGGCAGCTCGCCGAATGCTTCCTCGAACTCGTTGACCTCTTCCTCATCCTCGACTGCCGCCTGCGAGAGATCCCGAATCACCAAATTCCAATCCGAGTCTTGGGCATAGAGTTTCCACAGGCGATCATCGAACTCCCCGTTAGGGCGCCCGACGACGACCGTGGCGTTGCCTAGTTTCCCGGGCAC
>JALYMD010000922.1 GCA_030773875.1 Chloroflexota bacterium
TCCTCGTAGGCGATGCCGAACCCGCCGCCCGGGCTGAGCACATGCGGCACGACCCCATGGGTGTGCCACATGGAGGCGGCGAAGTCGAGAACGACCCGAATCGTCTCCTCGTAGGCTGCGACCTCAAACAGCTGGGAGCCGATGTGGGCATGGTAGCCAACCAAGTCTAGGCCCGGCGTGGCGAGGATCTGAGCGACAGCGGTCTCTGCCGCACCGGTTTGGATCGGTAACCCGAACTTGGAATCGAGCACCCCGGTGCGGATCTTGACGTGGGTATGCGCTTCAACGCCGGGATTCAATCTCAGGAGGACTCGGACGGTTGCTTGGCGTCCGGCAAGGAGGGTCGACAGCAGGTCAATTTCCCGCTCGTTGTCGATGGCGATCAACCCGATTCCGGCGTCAATGGCCTCGCGTAACTCCTGCTCCAACTTGTTGTTGCCGTGAAAGGTCATCGCAGAGGCGGGGATGCCGGCTTGGAGCCCCGCGTATAGCTCCCCACCGGAGACGACATCCAGTCCAACGCCTTCCTCCCAGAGGAGGGCCGCGATGGCCGGCGAGAGGTAGGCCTTGCCCGCGTAGACCACCCGCGAGCGCGGATAGGACGTCTCGAAGGCACGCCGGAACCGTCGAGCTTGATGGCGCAGGGTGGTCTCATCGAAGACATAGAGGGGCGTGCCGAAGTGATCGGCCAAGGCCGTGAGGGCAACGCCCCCAATCACGAGCTGTCCGTCGGGGTTTCGTTGGGCGGTTAGTGGCCAAAGCACGGCATCGCTCGCAGGATTCATCGCAAATCGTCCCGGCGGTCGTCGCCGGTCACCATGTTGTCGTGGTCAGCGACGGCGGCTCGACGCTTGGAGGCACCCCTCGCTCGGGTTCGGAATAGTGTACGGACACTGCGTGAAATGCACAAGGGGAAGGTTCTACCCTCCAAAAAATCCGTGGTTTCCCGCGCACGCTCAGGGTCTACCACCGCGCTTTCGGTCATTCCCCCGGGCTCGATGGGATCCGTCCACGAACGGGACCGATTGCTATACTTCGCCCGCCGCCCCAGATTCACCTCAGGCGTCGTAGCGGTGTGCGAATACAGTTGTCGATCCTCACAAGCGAGAGCTCAATGCCCCCGACCAGCATCTTGACTGTTAGCGATCTCACCAAAACCTTCGGGACCGAGGAGATTTTCTCCGGGGTCACGTTCCAGGTCGCCGAGCGGGAGCATGTCGCCCTGGTCGGAGTCAATGGTGCCGGCAAGTCTACCCTGCTCCGCATCGTCGCCGGCGCCGAGCACGCCAACAGTGGGACAGTGGTCCGCGCCACGGGCCTGCGAGTGACCTACCTACCTCAGGAGGCACGTTTCACCAGCGACCGCACCGTTCGCGAAGAAGCCCGCTCCGCGTTCGAACCGGTGTTATTAGCCGGGGAGCGGATGCGGGAGATCGAGGCCGCGATGGGTACGGCTGGAGAGGGCGAGCTGGAAGCCCTCCTGGAGGAGTACGACCGGCTGCAGATTCGGTTTGAAGCGGCCGGCGGGTACGACGTGGAGCACCGGACCGATGAAGTCCTCTCGGGCCTTGGCTTCACCGAGGAGCAGTGGGCAGAGCCGGTGAATCGGCTCAGCGGCGGCCAGAAGACCCGGGTTGCCCTGGTCAAGGCGCTGCTCGCGGACCCTGATCTCCTGCTCCTCGATGAGCCCACGAACCATCTTGACCTTGAGATGCTGGAGTGGTTGGAGACGTTCCTGCGCGGCTGGAACGGCGCCTGCCTGATCGTCTCCCACGACCGCTACTTTCTTGACCGCGTGACGAGCCGGACGCTCGATCTCTCCTTCGGTCGCCTAGAGGATTATCCGGCTCCGTACGGCCGCTTCCTCAAATTGCGCGAGGAGCGAATGGCGCGCCGCGTCCAGGAGTACGAGGAGCAGCAGGCATTCATCGCTCGCACCGAGGAGTTCATCCGCAAGTACAAGGCGGGTCAGCGCTCTAAGGAAGCGCGTGGACGCCAGACCAGGCTCGAGCGGATGGAACGCTTGCAGCGCCCCCAGGAGCACGAGGCGCTGTCACTGAAGATGGGCTCGGCGGTCCGGAGCGGGCGGGTGGTACTGCACCTCTCGCCGCTGCAGGTCGGCTACCCGCCCGAGGCGGCGAATGGGCATGACCAGGCCGAGGTTTTGGTACGGACGCCTGAGCTCGAGATCGAGCGTGGGGATCGAGTCGGGCTCCTAGGGCCGAATGGCAGCGGCAAGACGACGCTTTTGCGGACGCTGACGGGACAGCTCCAAGCCTTGAAGGGGCGGTTTCAGTTCGGGACCAACGTCAAGGTGGGGTACTACGCTCAGGCGCACGAGCAGCTCCACCGTGAAGGAACGCCGCTTTCCACAATCCTCAATGCCCAGCCGATGAGCGAGGAGGCGGCTCGCACCTATCTCGGGCGGTTCCTGTTCAGCGAGGACGATGTCTTCAAGCCAGTGGGCGCCTTATCAGGTGGTGAACGGTCGCGACTGGCGCTCGCCGTACTCCTCCTTCAACAGGCCAATCTGCTCGTGCTGGATGAACCGACGAACCACCTCGACATCCATGCCCGGGAGACGCTGGAGGAGATGCTCGGCGACTTCGACGGGACCATCCTGTTTGTCTCCCACGATCGATACTTCATCGACCGCATCGCGACCCGGATCTGGGCCATTGAGGCGGGAGGGCTGAAGACCTACCTCGGCAACTACACGGACTACCAGCGGCAGCTGGGCCGGCGGGAGGCCAAGGCGAAGGAGACCGAGCGCGCAGCGGAAGTCGTGGCCGTCAAGAGCGTGAAGGAGACGGCGCCGCACCCAGCCCCGCCTCGTCACCCCGACGGAAGAGCCCAAAAGTCGCTGATGCAGGCCGAGCGAGATATTGCCAAGCTGGAGGGGAAGCTCAACGAGCTCAGCGATGCGCTGGCCGTGGCCAGTATCGACGCTGATGTTGATGCCCTCGGCCGCCTTGGAACCGAGTATGAGCGCACCCAGACCGAGCTTGAGGAGGCTTACGCCCGCTGGGAGACGCTGAGCACTCAGTTCGAGCTGGCGGCCGGGGCCGCCCCCGGCCGCTGACGAAGATGGAGTTGCTCGAGAGACACCCCGCCCGGGGCCGAACCCAGCCTTCCGGCGTTAGCCGTGCGGCAAGGAGGAGAGCGTGGCGACGGAACGGGCAGGGGTGTTCGAGCGCCCGGTCATCAACGTGGAGGGTCAGCTTGTCGCGCTCGGCCCTTACCGTCGCGACCACATCCCCATTTACCAGGCCTGGATCAACGACTTCGGGTCCACCCGCACCTTGAAGCTCCCTCCCGGACCGATGACGGTCGAGCAAGAGACGGCGTGGTACGACACCATGAGCAGTTCGTCGACCAGCGCGCCGTTCGTGATTTACGAGCGGACCACCTGGCGACCGGTCGGGGGTACGAATCTCCACGAGATCGATTACCGCCACCGGACGGCCAGCTTCGGCATCATGGTTGGGGCGGCGGATTGCCGCGGCAAGGGCTACGGGACCGAAGCCACTCAGCTGATGCTCGATTACGCCTTCACGGCGCTCGGGCTCCGCAGCGTCATGCTCACGGTCTATGCGTTTAATCTCGCGGGGCAGCGTGCTTACGCCAAGGCCGGATTCAAGGAGATCGGCCGTCGGCGGGAGTGCCGGTGGATGGGCGCGCGTTTCTGGGACGAAATCTACATGGACTGCCTCGCGGAGGAATTCGTCAGCCCGGTTCTAGGTCGGGTTTTCGTGCCTGACGAGCCGCGTTCGTGATCCTTCCCTCTCCGTGAGGCGCCACCCTTTCGTCCTCGGGGTGACGGGCAATATCGCATGTGGCAAGAGCACCGTGCTTCACATGCTGGCCGAGCGCGGCGCCGAGACACTTGACGCGGATGCCGTCTACCATGCCCTGATCGCTCCCGGCGCTCCACTGTGGGAAGCACTTCGCTCCCGCTTTGGGAGCGAGATTCTTGCCCCAGACGGGACGATTGACCGTCGAGCGCTCGGGGCAATGGTCTTCGCTGACCCGGCAGCGCTGGCTGAGCTAGACGCTCTTACTCATCCCGCCGTGGTAGCGGAGGTGCTGCGACTCATCGAGGAGAGCCGTGCCGACGTGATGGTCGTTGACGCCGTGAAGCTGGTTGAGAGCGGATTGGCTGAGGCGTGTGACGCGCTCTGGCTGGTCACCTGCGATCCTGATCGGCAGGTCGAGCGTTTGATGCACCGGAACGGTTTCTCCCGGGAGGAGGCGGAACGTCGGGTGGCCCTGCAGCCTTCGCTCGACGGCCAGCGGGCGCGCGCCAGCGAGGTCATCGACAATCGCGGCAGTATCGAGGAAACGCGACGTCAGGTGGCAGAGGCCTGGGAACGGCTCCCCATCCTCCATTGATGCCCTAAAAGGTGACCCCGCAATGCGTCGGTGTGCCGTGAATCCTCTTGTGCCATGGCCAGCACTGTTTGGCGGTCCGTCCGTTTCCCCGGGATTCTTCCCTGACCTCAGCCTTGCCCGGATTAAGAGCTGTGAGGCGTGGCACGCATTCTGTGAAACACCCATCAAATTCGCGGCCTATTTCTCTACGAGGGACGGGCATCATCACGAGGACGGGTGCGAGAGCTCATGGACGACCAGATTACGTTCGACGTCTACTTCGATTACGGTTGACCGTACGTCTACAGCGCAGCGGTCTGGCTGCGCGCAGTCCGAGAGCAACTGGGTGATCGGTTGCAGGTCCATTGGCGCTACTTTCCCTTGGAACAGGTCAACTCCGCCGAGGGGCCGGATTGGAAGCTTTGGGAGCAGCCGGATTCCCATCGCAGTCGCGGCCGGGCTGCCTTCCAGGCCGCGATCGCGGCTCGCGAACAAGGGGAGGAGGCGTTCGAGCGTTTCCACTGGGGCCTCCTGAAGGCCAAGCACGAGAACGGTCAGGACCATGGCAAGGCCAACACCTTGCGAGCGGTGGCCGAGGAAGCAGGGCTGGATCTGGAGCGGTTCGATCGCGACCGCACCGATCGCTCCTTGCTTTCGAAGATCGGTGAGGACTACGCGGAGGGGCACGACCGCTTAGGAGCATTCGGCACCCCGACGTTCATCTTTCCGAATGAAGCCTCGGCCTATCTCAAGCTCACCCCAAAGACCCCTCTGGCGGACCCGATGGCGTTCTTTGAGGAGTTCATGCACATTGCGCGGGACCAGACGGACGTGTTGGAGATCAAACGCCCGACCCGCCCGGCAAAGACGTAGCGAGTCGGCGGTGGGCAACAGCCTTCGATGAACCAGAGGGGCGGCACAAGGGCCGCCCCTCCCCAGGTTCTGTGCCTCGCGTCATCGATCCTGCAAGGGCAGTTGCGCCGGTCTCCTATCGAGGCAAACCCGCAGCGGGAATTTCGGCTAGCTCGGGGTAGACTCTCCCTATGTCCACCCCCTCCCTCGAACCTGCCAAGATCAGCGCGGTCCAAAACAGTCTGCTCGACTGGTTTGCGGCCAACCGGCGGGATCTTCCGTGGCGCCGGAGCCGAGATCCCTACCACGTCCTTGTCTCGGAGATCATGCTCCAGCAGACGCAGGTGGACCGCGTAATCCCTTACTACCACGCCTTTCTCGATCGCTTCCCGACAGTCCAGGTCTTGGCGGATGCCCCAACCGGGGAGGTGATCAAGGCGTGGGCGGGCCTAGGCTACAACCGCCGGGCAGTCAACCTGCAACGGACGGCCCGGCACGTCGTCGACTCCCTGGACGGAGCCTTTCCCCATGATGTCGAGGCGCTGCGCTCGCTGCCAGGCATCGGACCGTACACGGCTGGCGCAGTGGCGTGCTTTGCATTCGAGCAGGATACGGCGTTCATCGATAC
>JALYMD010000923.1 GCA_030773875.1 Chloroflexota bacterium
GAGTAGAGCGTGTGGGAGGGCGAAAAAATACATGTGTCGCATCAAGTCGCGATTCAGAGAAGGGAGGGCAGGTCGTGGGGTTCCGGTATCCCTGATACGATAGCCAGGGTAAGGCTTACCTAGGCTCACAGAACCATGCTGACACGACCGCCTCGCTTGAGCGAACAGGGCAGCCAGGTTACCAAGGGATCGACCGTTTGCGTCACGAGACGGAATTAATCGGAACCGTCGCTGTCGGCTTGACAGCAGCCTTCATCGGGGGGCTCATTGCGGTTCGGCTGCGCGTTTCGCCCCTGGTTGGCTATCTGCTCGCCGGGATGGCGGTAGGCCCCTTTACGCCCGGCTTTGTCGCCGATGCGGAACTCGCCCCTCAACTCGCTGAGATTGGCGTCATCCTCCTGATGTTCGGCGTCGGCGTTCATTTCTCGATCAAGGACTTGCTTGCCGTTCGCCGGATTGCTCTTCCCGGCGCCGTGGGACAGATCACCGTCGCGACGGCCCTTGGCATCGGCATCGCCGGGTTGTGGGGGTGGAATCTCGGCGCGGGGCGGGTGCTCGGGTTAGCGCTTTCCGTGGCAAGTACGGTCGTGCTTCCGCGCTCGCTCATTGACCGGGACGAACTGGCTTCACCCCACGGCCAAGTCGCGGTGGGATGGTTGATCGTCGAAGACTTGGTGATGGTTCTTGCCCTGGTGCTGGTGCCCGTGCTGGCCGTGCCGCTCGGGGGGATCTCGCCCTCCGCCGATGATGGCGGAAACGTCTACGCGACCCTGGCCGCAACGCTCGGGAAGGTTGTGCTCTTTGCCCTCCTGATGCTCGTCGTTGGCGTGCGGGTGGTTCCGTGGCTGCTTGCGTGGGTTTCGCGCACCGGATCGCGGGAACTCTTCGTCCTGGCCATCCTTGCCACGGCGCTTGGAATCGCCTATGGCGCGGCCGAACTCTTCGGTGTCTCGTTCGCCCTCGGCGCGTTCTTGGCCGGCTTGGTCCTCAGCGAGTCCGATGTCGGTCACGAAGCGGCGGAGGAACTCGTGCCGCTCCGCGACGCCTTCGCAGTGCTCTTCTTTGTCTCAGTCGGGATGCTCATCAAACCGGCGATCCTGATCGACGCGCCCGGCCGGGTGCTCGCTATCACGACGATCATCATCCTCGGCAAGGCCCTCGCCGCGCTGCTGATCGTGCTAGCGCTGCGCGGACCGTTGCAAACCGGACTGACCGTTGCTGCGGGCCTCTCACAGATCGGAGAGTTCTCGTTCATTCTGGCAGGCATGGGGCTCGCGCTCGATCTCCTTCCGCCCGAAGGGAATGACCTCATCCTGGCGGGTGCTCTGGTCTCCATCGCGCTCAATCCAGTGCTGTTTCGCGCCATCGTCCCACTTGAGTCATGGCTACGACAGCGCACGACACTCGCCGGGTTCGTGGACCGCCGCGAAAGCGCCGTGTAGCCGTGGAGGTTCCCGAGGGATCCAAGCAGGAGTGGTGGGTCGAGCGGAGTGCAGGAGTTGTGGTCGACGGCCAATGACCGAAGTGGTTTGCCCGCTCAGTTAGTCTTTGTCCAGGTGACCCACCCCGACGTTCCGCGCTCCCGGAGCACGTTCCGGCTCCATCATTACTGCCTGCAGCTTCCCGGCGTCACAATCCTCATCTATCCACATAGCCGAGAGTGATCGACTGAGCGGCCCTTGACCGCGAGTAACCCTGCTACGATAGCCTCGATTGGACGCGGTGGGTCACTAGACAAGGGGGATCACCACGTCTTCAGACCTTTCAGAAGGAAGTCACAGGTGTGGCCGATGGCCCTTTGCCGTCAGACCAGGGGATCGGCGGGCCGACGCAGGAAGGGAGCGACGGTGGCGAACAACCGCAGGGGCGGACGCGACGAGGGGTCAGAGTCGTCTCAGCTGTCCCACGGTCGGCAGGATATCTCAGGGGGCAGCTTGGAAGAGCAACTCGCCCGGGCTCAGGAGCGCCTCGCCTTCTACGAAGGATTCGATCGCCTGATCCAGGACAACATTGCCCGCTCCGCCGAGCTGATGCGGGAGGCTATGGATCTCCGGGAACGAGCTCAGTTCGAGATCGCCCAGGGGCATGCCGAGGCCGAGCGCCGAGTGCAGACGGAGCGAGAGAAGCAGCGGCTGGTGTTTACGTCCCTGCTCGATGAGCTAGCCGAGGTTCAGCAGAGCGCTGACCGGGTGGCGCGACGGGTCAGCCAGGCGCT
>JALYMD010000924.1 GCA_030773875.1 Chloroflexota bacterium
TCGCCCGGTCGCGGCCCGCTGCGGCGGCAGGTGCGGTTCCAGCGCCGCCCACTGCTCGTCGGTCAGTTCTCGGTCTCGGCTCATCTCCCAACGTTACCACGCCTTTGAAGACACACCCTAGTTCCTCCGCCACTGCCTCCACCTTCGCCCGGTCGATCCGGACGTGCTTCGCCTCCTCGACGACGAGGCGGGTCGAGGCGAGAACACCAAGGGGATCCGGTCCATCCATCGGTGAGGGGATGCTCAGACGTAGCTCCTTGTGTGACGGTGTCGACTGGATCTGGTGCGGAGAGGTGAGTGTAGGTCAGGGCATCGATCCCGGCGCCGGCTCTACCGCGGGTGCAGACCCTGAAGGCGCTCAATTACGGCTGTCGCCTCGGCGATCGTCGCGGTCACGATCTCGGCCGCGCTCTGGTCGTCCTGGAGCAACCGCAGGCCCTGCCCGGCCCAGAGCGGAAACAGGTCTGGGTGGTCACTCGCCGCCGCTGCTCGGTAGACATCCATCGCCGCGACACCCTGAAGCGGGTAGGAGAGCGGCTCGTACCCGGCTGCCATCTCCTCGACCAACCTGTTGCGGAGGCTGCGGGCGGGACGGCCGGTGGGCGCCGGGGTGACTACCGTATCCACCTCGGTCGCTTCCCGGAGCACTCGCCGATACCCCGCGAACGTCCCACTCTCCCGCGCCAGCAGGAACCTTGTACCCATCAGCGCCCCCTCTGCCCCCAGCGCCAGCGCGGCCGCCAGCCCCCGCCCGTCCATAATCCCGCCGGCCGCCAGCACCGGCACTCCGACCGCGTCGACCACCTGAGGGACCAGCGCGAGGGTCCCGACCATCGGCACGTCGCCGTCCGTGCCGAGCGTGAAGTTGGACCGGTGACCACCGGCCTCGGCGCCCTGAGCCGCGATCACGTCCACCCCGCATTCCGCCGCCCGGATCGCTTCGGCGACGGTCGAAACCATCGCCATCACCTGCGCGCCCTGCTCGTGCGCCGGTTCGACGAAGCGTCCCGGGTCACCGAGCCCGAGACTGAGGACGGGCACCCGTTCTTCGAACACGGTCGTCATCAGATCCTGGATGGGGGACGGAGGGAGGGCCAGATCGGGTGGGCCGGGGGGCAAGCCGAGATCTTGGCGGAACCGATCGAGGAAGCGCTGAGCCGCGGCGACCTCGGTGTTGCCGGGTTCTGGTGGGGCAACGATGAAGTTGACCCCAAACGGCCGGTCGGTCCGCTCCTTGATGGCCCGGATCGCCCCACGCAGCGTGTCGGCCGGCATCATGTGGGCACCGAGGATGCCCAGCCCGCCGGCGTTGGAGACCGCCGCGACAAGGTCAGGCGTGGTGATCCCGGCTCCCATGCCGGCTTGAACGATCGGATAACGGAGACCGAGCAGGTCGCAGAGACGGGTTCGAAGAGTGGACGGTAGATCGGTCATTGCGGGGCTCCTCCTGAACAAGCGTCGGTGCTCCAAGACCAAGGAGAAGGTGAACGGGCAGCGCCCGGCCGCGAGCTAGGGATGACACCCACTGGCGTCGTGGACCATGAGGAACCGGGCGATGCTGCCTGAGCCGTATGTGCCCGCATCGTAATCGAACCTAGCAGGCTGCGTCGCTCACCGGATGAGGACGCAAGCGAAATTTCACCGTATGGTTCGACGGCGAAAGGTCTTCGGGCAGGACCTTCATTGGCATTGGCAAACCAGTGGCAACCTGGGAGATGCAATAATGGACGCCTTGGTGGTCCTCGTGCACAGCCCCCTCGTCGGACCGCTCACCTGGACGCCCGTTGCTGAAGAACTCGGCCGGCTGGGCGCGGAGGTCCTTGTGCCGCCGCTCACGAATCGGGAGGGGGATGAGCAACCCTTCTGGCGGCAGCACGCTGAGGCAGTGGCGCGGACGCTGGTCCCCGTGCCGGACAGGCGCCCTCTGGTTCTGGTCGGGCATAGTGGGGCCGGGCCTCTCCTGCCTGCCATCGCTCAAGCAGCGTGGCATCCCGTCGCCGCCTATCTCTTCGTCGACGCGGGGCTTCCCGAGGCCGGACAGAGCCGCCTCGACCTGATGGCGCCAGAGGACCCTGAGTTCGCCGGGCAACTCCGCGAGCACCTAGCGATCGGTGGCCGCTTTCCCACCTGGAGCGAGGATGACCTGCGGGAAGTGATTCCAGATGCCCGGCTTCGGCGTGGAGTGGTCGCGGAGATGTGTCCTCGCTCCCAGGCGTTTTTTGCTGAGCCGATACCCGTCTTCAGCGGCTGGCCAGATGCCTCCTGCGGCTACCTGCGTTTCAGCCCGGCCTACGCGGTACCTGCCCAACGGGCCATAGCTGCTGGCTGGGTCTACCGAACGATCGAGGCCGGACACTTTCACCTGTTGGTCGATCCCACGGGTGTCGCGCAGACGCTCGTCGACATGATGAACGACTGCGGAGGGGGGCGGGATGGACGCTGGGGCAGATCGACGTAGTCCGGAGCCGCACCCGTGACTGGGCCGCGGCGTGAGGCGCCCGTCACTCGCTGGACGCTTACTACCGGTCCAGGTTCCAGCGGCCTGCCGCGCCCGAGCCGGATGACGACGCCTCCCACCCAGCATGTCGGCGGGATTTGCGCAGGGAGCGAGACCCGGCGGACCGACGCGGTCGGAAGTGGCTAGGTGAAGCCGGGCGATAAAATCCTAATCTCGCCAATCTCCCGCCCCATTTCGTGCTGCGCCCAGTTTGACGCCCCCTCTCCGGCAACCCTATACTCCTTGGCTGCCGTTGCCTTTGCCGGTGGGCAGAGTGTGACCTCCAGGACGCGAATATCGGATCAGCCAATCAGGGGAGTAGATCGTCGTGCCGAAGCGCACCTACCAACCGAAGCG
>JALYMD010000925.1 GCA_030773875.1 Chloroflexota bacterium
AGCCTGCCCTCCAGGCCATCCGCGGCCACCAACCTCCCTATGGCGAGGTGCCCGCCGACGTCTGAACGAGACGCTCTATCCGCGCCCGTCTCGGAGGTCGGCCAGTTGCAGCCGATCCCGGGGGATCAGCGTTCTGCTGGCGCGGTCGGGCTGAGCGTCGGGAACTCGTCTGTTGCCTGGGTGGCTGCCGCGCTCGTGGTAGGGCCAGTGAGGGCAACGTCATCCCAGGTCTGCGGCGACAGCATTGCGGTCCCTTCCGATGAGGTCTGGGCCGGCTCGGTGACAGATTGCCGGGAGCGTGCCGTCTTCCAAGCGTCCCAAAGGTTGATGACAAACGTCACGATCCACAGCCCGAGGAGCAGAGGGCGAATCCGCTCCGGCCCGAGGCGTGTGCCCTTGGCGCGGAAGACCCGCTGGGCGAGCCAGGTGTTGAGCCCGCTCAGGGTGCTCAGACTGAGACCGGCGACGAGGAACCCGCTCGCTTTGATTGGCTGCCGGTTGTAGGCCTGACCGAGCCCTTCCATCAGGGACGACAGCGCAACCGGGACAGCAGTCCGCCGGAACTTTCGCGTGTCCGCCGCCGGCGGGTGCTCCGTGCCGAGTTCGCCGCCTGTTGGTCGGACGCGCTGGCCGACCTTAGTGGTGATGCTCACGACCTGATCGAGACCCTGGGATCCTGCCTGCTTGGCCCGATCTGCTACCTCGCCCGCTCCCTGAGCCAGCGGCACCACCACATCTCTTGCTCGGCCGATGCCTTCTGCTGCCTGCGACCGCACGTCGTCCAGCGGCACCTTGGCGGCAACGTCTCCCACCACCTGCCGCGCTTGGTGCGGCAACGCCGACGCCGACTGCCCGATGCCCTGGGCCACGCCGGTCACCTGATGGGCCACCTGGCGGAGCCGTCCTGGCTCCCCGCTCGTAGCTCCCTCTGTACCCTGATCTCCGGCAGATTCCTTCTGCCCCGCGTGTCCCTCAAAGGACTGATCCATGCCTGGTGCCATTGCCGCCACCGTGCCGGTCGGCAGGATGTCTCCCTGGGCGCCTTGCCATGCTTGCTCGGGGATGACGTCCAGAACCGCCGCCGCGTTGAGGTAGGTCCCATCCGGGGCGTATTGATCGATCAGGTTGCGGAGCGAGGCGTCGCTAGCGACGTGGTCGAGAAGGTGTGCCTTGTCGACACCGGTACCCCAATCAACCTCGCTGAGGCGCTCGGCCATGACCTCGCGCGTGTCTCGGGTATCCATGCCCGTTCCTCCTGCTCTCCAGACGGCCTGCCGTGGACATGGCACGTCGCTCATGAAGTCTCTAGTGTCGGCTGGCAAGACGTATGCCGAGGGCTACTTAACGATTGCCGCGTGTTTCGCCGGCCGTTGGCCACCACAATAGCGGCGAACTCATCCGCTCGCGTCGTCGGAGCGGTAAGATCACCGAGGGAACTGCCGGCGCTCGCCCGGCCTCTTCGCAGTTCCGTGCAGTTAGCAGGTTAGCAGTCGGAGGACCCTGCCATGATTGAACTGGCGGCAGACCGCGTCACCGAAATCCTCGACTGGTACCGGGGGAACAACCCCGGGGTGTTAACCAATCTGGCCCGCATCCTCAACCACGGTCGGTTGGCTGGAACAGGGAAGATGGTGATCCTGCCTGTGGATCAGGGGTTCGAGCACGGTCCCGCCCGCTCGTTTGCTCCGAATCCGCCAGCCTACGATCCTCGTTATCATTTCCGGCTCGCCATCCGGGCCGGCTGCCACGCCTACGCCGCGCCGCTCGGGTTCCTGGAAGCTGGCGCGGCCGAGTTTGCGGGTCAGATCCCGCTGATCTTGAAGCTCAATAATCACGATGTCCTCCAGGATGAACGGAACCCCCTTGGGGCACAGACATCGTCGGTGGCCGACGCGCTGCGGTTGGGTTGTGTCGGGATCGGTTACACGATCTACCCTGGCACCGCGGAACGTCGCCTCCAGTACGAGCAACTCGCCGAGATCGCGCGCCAGGCCAAGGAGGTCGGGCTGGTCGTCGTGGTCTGGTCCTACCCACGCGGTGGCGGGTTGAGCAAGGAGGGCGAGACCGCGCTCGATGTCACGGCGTACGCGGCCCAGATCGCCGCGCAGCTCGGAGCCCACATCGTCAAGGTCAAGCTTCCCACCGCCCACTTGGAGCAGGAGGCGGCACGCAAGGTCTACGAAAAGCAGGGCGTGCCGCGAGAGACGCTGGCAGAACGGGTGCGCCACGTGGTGCAGAGCACGTTCGACGGTCGCCGGTTAGTCATCTTCTCTGGGGGCGCGATGAACGAGAACGACGAAGGGCTGCTATCGGAGGCGCAGGCCATCCGCGAGGGGGGCGGGTTCGGCT
>JALYMD010000926.1 GCA_030773875.1 Chloroflexota bacterium
CCAGTGGGAGCGCGTCACTGGATCGCGCGCCCTACGGTAGCGAGCCTCCAGGTCGGCGAGGGGAAGGTGCGGGGGCACCACAAGACGTCTTGGCATTCCCTTAGTCTACATCCGGAGTCCGTATAACGACGCTCGTCGTCGGGGAGCGTGAGCGTCGTTGATCCAATCCCTGTCTCGCTAGGCAGGCCGAAGCGGCGCGCGGGGCGCCCTAACGCTAATAGGTGGAGACGGCCATCTCTTCCAGGTTGCCGGTGACGGAGAAGACCACGCGCTCACAGATGTTCGTGACCCGATCGGCGATACGCTCGATGTTGTGAGCCGCCCAAAGCAAGCGCGTGGCGCGGTTGATAGTCGACGGGTCTGCCAGCATATAGGTCAGCAGCTCCTGGTAGATCTGGTTGTAGAGCTCGTCCACCTCGTCGTCTCGCCCTACCACGGCCCGCGCCGCCTCCGCGTCGTCCTCAATAAAGGCCGTGATGCTGTCGGCGAGCATCGCGCGTGTCAACTCTGTCATCCGGGGCAGGTCAACAAGCGGCTTCAGGAGGGGTTCGTCAGCCGTCTCGATCACGATCTTCGCCACCCCGGCGGCATGGTCAGCCATCCGCTCAAGATCGGTGACGATGTGGATGACCGCGGCTATGACGCGCAGGTCCCCGGCCATGGGCGCCTGAGTGGCAATCACAAGCAGCGCCCGCTCCTCTACGCGCCACCGGTGGGCGTTGATGAGCTGGTCGCCGGCAATGATCTCGCGAGCGACCGGCACGTCTTGCCGAACCAGGGCAGCCATGGCTCGGGCCACGGCCTTATCGACCATGCTCGCCATCGCCACCACATCATCACGCAGCTCTTGAATCTGGTGCCCGTAAGCGACCCGTGTCATCCCTCTATCTCCTCCGCTTCCCCTAGGAGGAAAGCATTACGTCCGATTAGCCGAACCGCCCGGTGATGTAATCCTCCGTCCGCGGGTCACGCGGGTTGGTGAAGAGTTCACGTGTTGGACTCGCCTCGACGAGGACACCCTGCCGTCGCTCATTGAGCGAGAAAAAGACCGTCTGATCGGAAACACGGGCAGCCTGCTGCATGTTGTGGGTGACGATGACGATCGTGTACTGGCGAACCAGATCGCGCATCAAGTCCTCAATCTTCAGCGTCGAGATTGGGTCGAGCGCGCTGGCCGGCTCGTCCATCAAGATCACGTCCGGATTGATGGCCAAGGTGCGCGCGATGCACAGTCGCTGTTGCTGACCGCCGGAAAGGGCCAGCCCGCTGTCCTTCAGCTTGTCCTTGACCTCATCCCAGAGGGCCGCTTGTCGGAGGGAACGCTCCACCAGCTCGTCCATGTTGCCGCGAATCCCGTTGATCCGCGCCCCCCAGGCAACGTTCTCGTAGATGCTCTTGGGAAAAGGATTCGGCTTCTGAAAGACCATTCCGATCCTGCGTCGCACCTCCACTGGGTCAACGCGGGGCGAGCAGATGTCGTGGCCGTGGTACTTGATTGACCCCTCCACCCGTGCTCCGGGCACCAGGTCGTTCATCCGGTTGATCGAGCGCAGCACCGTGCTCTTGCCACACCCAGAGGGGCCGATCAGCGCCGTCACGTGATGCTTCGGTACGTCGAAACTGACGTCTGCCACGGCATGGAACGCGGCGTAGTAGACGTTGAGATTGCGGATCGAGATGACGTTGTCCCGGCGCGTCTCCTGGTTCTCTCCGGTTGGCGGCGACTGGATTGCGCCGGACGCCGATGCGACGTTGATATCCACGGGGCTACTCACGCGATAGGCCTGAGTCTGCCTAACCATCAATCTCACCACCTCTTGCTGAATCGTTGACGTAGGAAAATGGCGACGGCGTTCATGCCGAGCAGAACAACCAGCAGCACAATGATGCCGGCCGCCGCGAGGTGCTTGAAGTCGTCCTGGGGCCGGCCCGTCCAGTTGAAGATCTGGATCGGAAGGACAGTGAACTGATCGGTCAGGCTGTTCGGGTTGAAGGCGATGTAGCCCGCCGCACCGACGACCAACAGCGGTGCCGTTTCGCCGATTGCCCGTGATAGCGCGAGAATCGTGCCGGTCAGAATGCCCGGCAACGCCGCGGGGAGGACGTGGTGGCGGGCTACCTGCCACCTGGTCGCCCCGAGAGCAAAGGCGCCCTGCCGTAGCGAGAGAGGAACCGCCCGAATAGCCTCCTGGCTGGCGATGATGATGACCGGCAGAATCAGCAGTGCCATCGTCAACGCGCCGGAGATGACACTGCGGCCGAACCCAAACAGGTTCACGAAGACGCCCAAACCGAGCAACCCGTAGACCACGGACGGCACGCCTGCGAGATTACTGATGTTGGTCTGGAGAATTCGAGTCCACCAGTTCCGAGGGGCGTATTCCTCCAGGTAGATCGCGGCGCCGATGCCCACCGGTAACGCAACGATAGCCGTCAGGGAAATCACCCAGAGCGTTCCCATTAGGGCAGAGAGCAGGCCGGCCTCCTCAGGTCTTCGTGACGGCATTTCCGTGATGAGCTGCCAGCTCAGCCAGTCATAGCCATCGAGCACGATCGACAGCAGGAGGACGGCCAGCACGATGACCGCGAACGATGTCGCTCCGGCAAACAATCCACGGAGGACCCGACCCTGCACCTCACGCCGACGAAGGCGGCTGCTGGCATCAGGGGCCACTAGCACATCTCGAGATTGGGCAGCCGCACTCACTGATAAACCTCCCGAAAGCGGGCAACCATACGCTGGCTGACGATGTTCAGCGCCAGGGTCATCACAAAGAGGGTGGCGCCCACCGCGAACAGGGACAAGTACACCCGTCCTCCAACCGAGGTATCACCGCTGATGACCGCCACGATGTAACTGGTCATCGCCTGGATCTGGCCGAACGGGTTCGGAACAAGGTTTGGCCGAGCTCCCGCCGCGACCACGACGATCATGGTCTCACCGACGGCCCGCGAGATGGCCAGGACGAATGAGGCGAAGATGCCCGACAAAGCCGCAGGGACAACAATGCGGGTCGAGACCTCCAGCTTGGTGGCTCCGAGCGCGTACGCGCCCTCCCGGAGCGCGCGAGGAACCGCGCCCATGGCATCCTCCGAGAGGGAGGCGACCATCGGCAGGATCATGATTCCGACGGCGATACCTGCCGACAGCGCATTGAAGACTTCGGTTTGCGGAAGGATGGGCTGCAGCAGATTCGGCGTGATAAAGGTGAGCGCGAAGAAGCCGTAGACGATCGTCGGGACGCCTGCGAGGATCTCAAGGGTTGGCTTCAGTACCGCCCGCGCCCGATCGGGTGCATACTCGCTCAGGTAGATGGCGCTCATCAGACCCAGGGGCAAGGCCACCGCCATGGAGATGACCGCGATCAACAGCGTGCCCGAAACAAGCGGCAAGACTCCGTACTCTCGGTCAAAGAGCGCCGTCCATTCCGTGCCGGTGTAGAAGTCAATTGGCGAGACCAGTCTGAAAAACTCGATGGTCTCGAAAATGAGGACGAAGACGATCCCAACCGTGGTCAAGATCGAGAGCGATCCACAGGCAAAGAGAAAGGCACCAATTAACCGCTCGGAGACATTTCGGCTCTTGGCCCCGCTCACATCCAGCGCGGCCTGCGCGGGCGGAGCGGCAGCAAGCGGAGATACTCCAGGTGCCGCCGCTTGACCGACAAATCCATCCTTCATCGACGAGGTCCTCCGGGTTCGATTACGGGCGAGAAAAGTATACGTGGCCTCCATCTTTGACAGGCATCGGCTCCCCGCTGCCTAAAGGCACAGAAGGGAGCCGATGCAGCCGATTGGTCCGATCCCTGATTGGCTCCCTGCACGCAGGCGCAGGTCCAACCAGCCCTTAGGACTCGGGCGTTGCCGCCGCGGCCGAATCTGGCTGGACGGTGCCTGAGATCGCGCCCTCAAGCTTCTCCTGAGCCCCCGCGTAGTCCGCGGCCGGCGCTGCCACGTAGCCCACGTCCTCGGACAACGTGCCGGTATTGGCGATGTAGAACCTGAGGAACTCCTGAACCTCCGGCCGGGTCAGGCTCTCGGCTTTCACGTAGATGTAGATGGGACGCGAGAGCGGCTGGTAGGTGCCGTTGGCGATGGTCTCCAGGCTCGGCGTGACGCAGTTGCTGAGGTCGCTCTCGGTGGTCACCGCGACCGCGTTCAACTGATCCTGGTTCTCGGTGAAGTAGGCGTAACCAAAGTAGCCGAGAGCGTTTTCATCGCCGGCGACGCCCTCCACCAGAACGTTGTCGTCCTCGCTGGGGGTGTAGTCGGTCCGAGGCGCGACGTCATCGCCAAGGATGACCTCGTTGAAGAAGTCGAAGGTCCCCGAGTCAGGGCCTGGTCCGTAGAGACTGATCTCCTCGTCGGGCAGCCCCTCGCCCAGATCCGCGAAGGTCGTCACGTCGCTGCCTTCAGTCCAGAGATTGGCAAGCGATTCAACCGAGATGCAGGTCAGCGCCGTGTTGTTCTTGTTGACAACGATGGTGATCCCATCGAAGGCTACCTCGAACCGGTAGTACTCCACACCGTTCTCAGCACAGAGCGCCGCTTCTTCGTCCTCAATCGGACGGGAGGCATCTGCAATATCGGTTTCACCGTTGCAGAAGCGCTCGAAGCCACCGCCGGTGCCGGAGACGCCAACGCTGACCTGAACGTTCGGCGCCACCTCCTGAAAATCCTCCGCCACCGCCCCGGTGATCGGGGCAACCGTGGATGACCCGTCTACCTCGATCGAGCCTTCCAGATCGCCGACGTTCTCGGGAGCCTCGTAAGGTGTCACCGTGGCCGCCGGGGTAGCATCCTGCGCCCCGGCACGAAGGACTGGGGTCAGCGCCACCAGCGCCAGCAGCGCCAGCAGCGCCACCGGCGAGAATCGCCGCGCGCGGGAATCACTCCTCATCATCCGCATCGATCTCCTTCCTCGAATTAACTCTGCCTGCACAGCGACCATCACCGCGCGGCTCCATCACCGAGCGACCACCGCCCGGTAGTTCTGGCACCGACGGTCCCCTTCGGGACCTTCACCGGTACATTGGACCCTGGCATAAGCGGACCACTCATCCGTGATCCATGGGGTGTTCGGCCGGGACGACGAACCGATAGCCGACACCGTAGATCGTTCGGATCACCCCCCCGCCGACCCCGGCGTCGGCAAGCTTGCCGCGGAGCCAAGAGATGTGGACATCAACCGTCCGCTCGTCGACGATGA
>JALYMD010000927.1 GCA_030773875.1 Chloroflexota bacterium
GGACCGCCCCTCGCCTGTTTAACCCTCGATCTGGAAGTGATCCTCAACGTTAACTGGTGAAAGCCAACGACGAACCGGCTGACGTCCACGTTTCCTCAAATCAACGATGGGATTGAACTCGTGGGTCAGTCGGGACCTGCCACCCGCGCCTGCCGCTAGCCCGTCAAACCCGCCGCTCCGGCCTGATCGAGAGTGACCTGAGCCATCTTGATGCTTGCGGCGTCGATCATCTTGTTGTCGACGGCCACGGCGCCCTGGCCTTCCCGGTTTGCAACCTCATAGGCATCGACCACTTTCCTTGCCCAGGTGATTTCCTGCTCCGTGGGGGAAAAGACCTCGTTGGCGATCGAGACCTGGCTTGGGTGGATGCACCACTTGCCGTCGAAGCCCATGGACCGGGCAAGGAGGCAGGATCTCCGGTAACCCTCCAGGTCACGGAAGTCCGCGAACGGGCCATCCATGACCCGAATCCCTGCGGCGCGGCCCGCAACGAGAATCCCATGCATCACGTGGTGGAATCGGTGGCCCGGGTAGGCAGCGTCCCATTCGTCCATCGAGCCAATGGAGACCGCGGGCATCCGAACGGAGGCGGTGTAGTCTCCGGGTCCGTAGATAAGCGTCTCGATTCTGCGGCTTGCCTTGGCGATTTGCGGCGCGTGGATCAGCCCCTCCGCCGTCTCAATCTGCACCTCGAGCCCAACCGGGCGAGCGAACCCCTTATGCACCTCAATCTGGGTCAGCAGCGTCTCGACCACATAGACATCTTCCGGCCGGTTCGCCTTGGGTTGCATGATCAGATCGAGCCGGTCCCCCGCGGCCTCGACCACCTCGACGAGATCGCCGTAGAAGAACGGGGTGTCCAGCGCATTCATCCGGAAAAGGCGGGGCTTGGTGCCCCAGTCAAGCTCGTTGACCGCCCGGATCACGTTGGCTCGGCTTGCCACTTTTTCGTTCGGCGCCACCGAGTCTTCCAGGTCAAGGAAGACCACGTCCGCATCCGACGTGACCGCCTTGGTGATCATGTCCCAGTTGGAGGCCGGAACCGCCAACTCGCTTCGCTCCAGACGCGCCATCGGCTACCCTCCCCCGTGACGCAAGCCCATCGCGTCTTTGCCCGGCCGCGGATCCATCCGAGAGGTCACCGGCAAGACCGGGGCCGGTGAGCTTACGTATCGGGTGAAACCGGGTCAACCCCAACAATCCCATTTCAGCGCCAGTGGCCGAGCATCTTGCCTCCTCTTGACCGTGAGCCGCTAACGGGAGAATCTGGAGTCCGTCGGTTTTACGGGTCCACGTTCCATCTGCGCGGCTGGCGCGGATTACGAGCGGGCAACACTGGCCTACCTGGAGGACACATGTACGTGGTTGCTGCGCGCTACTACACGAAAGAAGGGCAGGACGACGAGGTTGCCCGTCTCCTCAAAGAGATGATTCCAATCTCGTTGGCTGAGCCCGGCTGTGCCCTCTACACGGTCAATCGATCAGTCGAGGATCCGCGGCGGTTCTTGCTGTACGAGCAGTATCTCGATGAAGCCGGCTTCCAGGCCCACACGGCGAGCGCGCCCTTCAAGGAACGGGTCCTCGGCCAGATCGTCCCGCTCCTGGAGTCGCGGGAGCGTGACTTCTTCGAGACCGTGGACCCCGCCTAGCGCAGGGGACGGGAGGCGCCTCAGCCACAATTCGTCATCGTTTGGGAAACGCTACGCCGCGGTGCCTGCCACTCGTCCGGAGTGCCGTTACACATCCGGGGCGTCCATGGTCTATAGGGGAGCTATGCCCGGTCCATCCCACCAGGCGGCGCATGCGGCGCTCGTGCACGGTCCACGGCGACTCCCGGTGACCCTCATGGTCCCGCTGACCTACCCGGCCGCATCGGCCGAGTCCTGAGTAAGTTACTCGTACTCGTGGCTTGAACCACGTGGCGCGAGCCCCGAGTACAGAAACTCCCAACTCTTCTCGTACAACTGCTCGGCCTGCAAGGGACCACAGTCGTCAACAAAGCCGCTGATTTCGAGGGTGATCTGGCCGTGAGCGAGGGCCCACATGGCATTGCAGATGAGATCTGGATCTTCTGGCCGGAGGGCGCCGATCTCGATGGCCTCCCGGACCACCTTCTCGAGCTTCTCGTGGACGGCATGCCCGCGTGCCTTCTCCGCTTCGCCCGGCCGGTAGGAGGCATCGACCCGGCCGAAGATGAGAAAGTAGAGGTCCGGGTTGTCCAGCGCAAACTGGCGGTAAGCCCGGCCGATCGCCGTCAGCCGCTCGACGCCGGGTCGAGCGGCCGCGATCGCGGCCTCGAACGCATCGCAGAGGCGATCGGTACCCTCGGCATAGAGCGCGTTGAGGACCGCATCTTTCGATGGGAAGTAGTCGTACAGGGTGGGAGCCGTGACGCCGACAGCCCGTCCCAATGGCCGCATAGCAAGGCCCTTTACTCCGCTCTCCTGGAGGATCTTGCGGGCTGCGGCGAGGATGTCTTCGCGCATCATCGCCCGCACGCGCTCACGGCGGGTTCCGCCCGGCGCCACGACCTGATCAACGGTTGACACTCGTGTCTCCGAACGCGAACTCCGAATACCGAACAATGTTAGCCTAATCAGACGGAGTTGTGCTGTCAAGCACAATCCTCAAGGCCAGCCTGACCTTGCTCAGGGGCGATCCCCGTGCGACGATGCGCCGCCTCGAACAGGCCCGAACAACCCCAACCCAAGGAGCAGTGGTGAGAGAACGGCTCTTCCTGAACGGCGATTTCCGCACCATGAACCCCTCGGCTCCGGTTGCCTCGGCGGCGGTCACGGCTGGCGACCGCATTGCTTACGTGGGGGATATCGCCGGGGCTCGTGCCTATGCACACGCTGGTGCGGAGGAGATCGACCTCGGAGGCGCTTTTGTGACGCCGGGGTTCATAGAGGCCCACAACCACATGATCGGCTTCGGCCTGACGCTCGCTGACGTCGACGCTCGCTTCCCGGCCGTTCGCTCCATCACCGATCTCTGCGCCGCGATCGGCCGACGCGCTGAGGAAGTACCGTCCGGCTCATGGGTCCTGGCCCGGGGTTACGACGACAACAAACTGGCAGAACGCCGGCACCCCACCCGACACGATCTCGATGCCGTCGCTCCCAATCACCCGGTCTTCCTCGTGAATGGCTCCGGTCACATGGCCGTCGCCAACTCCCTCGCCCTCCGTCTAGCTGACGTGAGTGGGAGCACGACCGCGCCGCAGGGCGGCCACATCGTGCTGGACGACGATGGCGAGCCGACTGGTCTGCTGCAGGAGACCGCGCAAGAACTGGTGCGATGCCAGATCCCGAAGCCCACCCGGGACGACATGGCCGAAGCCCTCCGCCGCTGCGGACAGCGCTATGTCGCCGCGGGCATTACCAGTAGCCACACAGCGGGCGTCAATAGTGCCGACGAGATGGCCGCTCACCACCTCGTTACGTTCGATGGGTCCTTGCCCCTCCGCACCTACCTGATGATCGGTCGACCGCTCCTCGGTCTCGTCGAGAACCTTGGGCTCCTGACCGGTCTCGGCGATACGCGGCTCCGGATCGGCCCAATCAAGCTCTTTTCCGACGGTTCCCTGATCGGTCGCACCGCCGCCGTCTTTGAACCCTTCCTCGAAGACCCGCGCCCGGACAACCTCGGACTGGAGATGATGCCCCAGGAGGAACTGGACGAAACCGTACGGCGGGCCCACGATGCAGGCTTCCAAGTCGCCACCCACGCCATCGGCGACCGTGCTATCCATATGGTCCTCTCGGCCTACGAGCGGGCCATCGCTGCCAAGCCGCGGCCCGACCTCCGGCACCGGATCGAGCACTGTGGCATCTGCCGGCCGGAGTTGATCCAGCGCTTAGCCGAGGGCCGGTTTTTCGCCGTCTCGCAGCCGATCTTTATCACGGAGTACGGCGACGGCTTCCTCCGCCATCTTGGCCCCGAACGATCCGCCCTTACCTACCCCTTCCGATCGCTCCTGGATGCCGGCGTCGAGCTGGTCTTCTCGTCCGACTGTCCCGTCTCCGCCTACGAGCCGCTGAAGGGGATCCAGGCCGCGGTGACCGAGC
>JALYMD010000928.1 GCA_030773875.1 Chloroflexota bacterium
AGACGGTGCCGCTGAAGGCGGCGAAGGCGTCCGGGTCGATGACGCCTTTGAGGGCGCGGGCGAGTTTGTCCCAGGCGGTCTTGTCGGGGAAGAAGGCCTGGGTGATGCAGAAGGTGCGGCCGTCGTAGTCGGTGTCGAGGAACCAGGCGGCGATCTTGTCGTGGCGGGTGCTGTGCAGCTCGTTGGAGACGGGGTCGTAGACGTCGACGCCCTCCATGGTGACGGTCCAGTGGCCGTCCTGGGTCTGATCCAGGCGGGTGCGGGGCAGGGCCATGACGGTGAAGAGTTGGCTGTTCGGGGTCTGCTTGAGGAGGCCATCCATGCCGGGGTTGATGTCCGGGCGGATCTGGGCAAGGTGGGCGCGGACACGAGGGTTGGGATCGTCCTGGACGGCGGCCTGAGCGGCGGCATCGAAGCCGAAGGCGGCGAAGAAGATGTCCTGGTAGCCGCGGCGACTGGCGAGCGGGAGGGCGGCTTCGACCTGGAGGGCGGTGAGATCGCCGTACTGGGGGCCGAAGACGACGGCGACGCTGCGGGCTTCGCCACCGTCGGCGATCCATTCCCCCTCGGCGTGGAGGACGTGGTCGGTGAGGGGATCGAGGCGCTCGAAGCGGACCTGACGGTTATTGAGGAAGCGGACGCCATCGGTGCGCAGGAGGGCGATCATCTTGTCGAGGTAGGCGTCGGCATTCTGGGGCTCGTTGGAGATGCCCTCACCCCCGGCACCTCCGCCCTCCCGGCCTCCCGGCCTCCCAAGTTTGGGGGGAGTGCGTTGCCGTTTGAGGCGAAAGTGTCGAGGTCTTCGTCGGGCTCGTCGATGGGGGAGGAGTCGGTATCGAGACTCTCCTCGGCGGGGAGGACGGCTTCGACGGTGAAGGGTCCAGAGACGCGGACAACGCTCTTGGCGGGTTCAGGGCGGTCAACCAACTCTTCATGCTCGGCGCTGTTGGCGATGACGGCGTTGACCTCGTCCATTTTTCGGCGCCAGGCGGCGCGGTAGGCGGCAAGGGCGTCCTGGAGGGGTGGGGGCCAGTCCGGGTCGGCGTCGAAGGGGACTTGCCACTCCTCCCACGTGTCCTTGGGAAGAAGCCAGCGGCGGCGGTCGATGTCGGTCACGGCTTTCTTGCCCTCGGCCCGCTCCTTGGCGGCAAGCTTTGCGGCAAGTGCGGTGCGGGTCTCGGGAGTAACGTGGGCGAGGGCGGCGTTGAGAGCAGCGAGGCGCTCGACCAGGATGGGCTCGTGCTTGGCGAAGATGGGGTCGAGTGCGACGTTCTGGGCGATGCTTCCGAGGGTAATGTGGGGGACAGTCTTGTAGAAGAAGTTTCCTGAGGGGCCGGCCGACTCGTCACGGAGCCGGTAGTGGTCAAAGGTTGCGGTGAGGACGCGCTGGCGGGCGATGGCGAGGGCGACACGGGAGGTATCCACGGTGATCCAGCGGCGGCCCCACTGCTCGGCGACGTAGGCGGTGGTGCCGGAGCCGCAGGTGGGGTCGAGGATGAGGTCGCCAGGGTCGCTGGTCATCAGGATGCAACGCTCGATCACGGCTGGAGGAGTCTGTACAACATATTGAGTTTCCGGGATTTTCCCCGACGTATCGTCAAATAGGTTGCTCACCCGCTTCACTGGGTAGTCCCGATGGAAGCGACGATACCAGGGACGGGCACCCCTAATCTCGATCCTTTCGGCCTTAATCAGCCGCTCCATGCCTTTAGACGTTGTCTTCCAGTGAGTTCCTGGTCCAGGGTCCATCATTCGACCGTAGATCTCGATCGTTTCAACTTTAGAAGCGGCGCCAGCTGACGTGAGACTATCGCACTTATAGATCTCTGCCGAGTAAGGGATCAAACGAGTATCTGCCTTTTCCTCGGAGAGCATCGGCCTGACAACTCCATCAATCGCTAACCCCCACGATCCGCCAGGGGTGTCATCCGCCCATTCTTGTCCAGTTCTTTGCAAGAATAATTGTCGGTACTTCGTAGAGGACACATCTTTCGCATACCAAAGAAGGTAAAAGAAGGATCGATCCAGCACTTGGCGCGGAGTACTTGTCTTTTTCACCACGATCAAAGAGATGAAATTGTCATTGCCAAAGATTTCGTCCGCCGCCATCCGTAGCAGATGCACGTTTTCATCTCCAATCTGTAGAAATATGCTCCCTGAATTTGACAGAAGTTCGCGAGCAGCTATGAGACGATCACGAAGATATGCAAGGTAGCTGTGGACTCCGAGCGTCCAGGTATCGCGATAAGCCTTAACCATCTCTGGTTCCCGGGTAAGATCCTGTGGTCTATCCCTCACATCTCGCTGCCCCACCACGGGCTGAAAGTTGCTGGAAAACCTAATCCCGTAGGGAGGATCCATGTAGATCATCTGAACCTGGCCGGCGAGGGCTTCGCGTTTGGCGAGGGAGGCCATGACCTGGAGGGAGTCGCCGAGGATGAGGCGGTTCGCCCAGTCGACG
>JALYMD010000929.1 GCA_030773875.1 Chloroflexota bacterium
GCGCACTCGATCTCGGCCGGGCTGGACTACCCGGGGGTCGGGCCAGAGCACGCCTTCCTTAAAGACAGCGGGCGCGCTCGCTACGTCGGGATCACCGACGCGGAGGCGCTGGAGGGGTTCCAGGCGCTCTGCCGGAGCGAAGGGATCATCCCGGCGCTGGAGACGGCCCATGCCGTCGCCTACGCGATGCGACTGGCAGCGGAGCGTCCAAAGGAGGAACACGTCGTCGTCAACTGCTCCGGCCGCGGTGACAAGGATCTGGCGACCGTCGTCGAGGCGCTGGGGATGGACCGGTGAGCGGCCACGCCCCAGCCGCGGCTTCTGTGGAAGCCCCCCCGGTGGACGCCCTCCCGGCCCCCCAATTCTGGGAGAGGAGCGAGGGCGCGTCGTCCCGGGCCAGTGGGATTGGAGTAGCCTTCGCTCGCTGTCGGGCCGAGGGGCGGACGGCGCTGATCCCGTTCGTCACCGCCGGTTACCCGGATCTGGCGACGACAGAGGCGTTGGTGCCGGCGCTGGTCGCGGGCGGGGCGGATCTGGTCGAGATCGGGGTGCCCTTCTCAGACCCGCTTGCCGACGGCACGACCATCCAACGGACCAGCCAGGCCGCGCTCGCCAACGGCACCCGCCTCGCGGATTGCATCGCGTTGGTGCGGCGCCTCCGGGAACGGCGGGGCGTGACGGTGCCGATCGTCCTGATGGGTTACTACAACCCGATCCTGCAGTACGGCGTGGAGCGGTGCGCGATGGACGCCGCCGCGGCCGGGGTGGACGGGTTCATCGTGCCTGACCTGCCGACGGAGGAGAGCGACGAGCTGCTGGAGGCCTGCCGCCGGCAGGGGCGGGACCTGATTTTTCTCCTCGCCCCGACGAGCACCGCGACGCGCATTGCTGACGTTGCGGCCCGGGCCAGCGGCTTCGTCTACTGCGTCTCCCTGACCGGGGTCACGGGCGCCCGGACGGACCTCCCGCCCGAGCTCCCGGCCTACATTGCCCGCGTCCGGGCGGCGACGGATCTGCCGCTGGCGATCGGCTTCGGCATCTCCACGGCGGAGCACGTGCGGCAGGCCGGAGTCCTCGCTGACGGCGCCGTGGTGGCGAGTGCCCTGATCAACCACCTCGACGGCTTCCCGCGTGAGGAGCAACCCGCGCAGGCGACAGCCTTTGTTCGAGGGTTGAGAGGCGCCTGAGGGTCGGCCGGACTCCGATACGCGGCGGGATCCCTGACTGACCCGCCAAAGGGATCGCGCCGCTCCGAACCGGTGGGCTTGGTGAGCCGGAGACCCCCGCTGGCGGCGTCGTTGCTCGCGGAGCTGGCAGATCATCCTCACGGGCAGGGCGCTGCGATGAGGAAAGTCCGCCGTGTATCATTGCCGGGCAGGGTTGCAAGATCGGGCAATGATGCCCGTGACGGGCTGTGGAGTGCGCGACATCGCGGGCGATCTGGTGCGCCGGCGGGCGGGATGTCGCGCGGCCGATCAGTGGGCGCCCGGAATCGGGCGGCGCGGGCCGGCAGGGAGAAGGACGAAGACGCATGACCACTGACCTCGACCGGCCAACTGTCTGCCGGGGCATTCGGGGCGCGACAACCGCCGCGGCCAACACGGCCGAGGATATCCTCGAGGCGACCCACGAACTGATCACCGCGCTGGTCCGCCTCAACGACCTGCAGCCAGAGGAGATCGCCAGCGCCATCTTCACGACCACCCCGGACCTGAACGCCACCTTCCCGGCTCTTGCGGCCCGCGACATCGGCTGGACCGAGGTGCCGCTGCTCTGCAGCCATGAGATGGCGGTGCCTGGGGCCTTAGACCGCGCAGTCCGCGTGCTGCTCCACGTCAACACCGACCGCCCCGCGTCGGCGATCCGCCACGCCTACCTACGCGGTGCCCGGCAGCTCCGCCCGGCGTGGGCTATCGAGGACGATGACCTTGCCGCGCTGCTGAACGGGCACGCAGCGGGTATCCCCGTCGCGGGAGCCGTCGAATGAGCGGTGCAGCGATGTCCGCGCCCGACGCCTCAACTTCTCAACTTCTCGACACCCCGACTCGCCCCTAGGAGGTCCCCGATGATCGTCGTCATGGAGCGCGGGGCATCCCGCGAGCAGATCAACGACGTGGTCGCACGCGTCCAGGAACTCGGCCTCAACGCTCACCTGTCCGACGGGGAAGAGCGGACCATCATCGGTGTGGTCGGCTCCCCCCTGCCGCCGACCCTGGACGAGATGCTGGAGGTCCACGCCGGCGTCGAGCAGGTGGTGCGGATCACCAAGAAGTACAAGCTCAGCGGCTGGGACTTCCACCCGCAGAAGACGCGGATCCAGGTGCGGGATACCGTCATCGGCGGGGACGAGATTACGATCATCGCTGGGCCGTGCTCTGTGGAGAGCGACGAGCAGACGATCGAGACGGCGAAGGCCGTCAAGGCGGCGGGCGCGAAGCTGCTGCGCGGCGGCGCCTACAAACCCCGCACCTCGCCCTACGAGTTCCGTGGACTGGGCCGGCGCGGGCTGGAGATCCTGGCCGAGGCGCGGGAAGTGACGGGCCTGCCGATCATCACCGAGGTGATGACCCCGGCGGACATCGCAGACGTTCACGCCTACACGGATGTCTTCCAGATTGGGGCGCGCAACGCCCAGAACTACCTGCTACTTGAAGAGGTCGGCAAGGCCGGCAAGCCGGTGATGCTGAAACGCGGTCTCTCCATGCTGATCGAGGAGTGGCTGCTGGCAGCCGAGTACGTGATGGCCCAGGGAAATCCGGACGTCATCCTCTGTGAGCGGGGCATCCGGACGTTTGAGACGGCGACTCGCAACACCATGGATGTCGGCGCTGTGCCGGTCCTCCAGGGCATGTCGCACTTGCCGATCTTTGTCGATCCCAGCCACGCCGCCGGGAAAAGGGCCTTGGTGCCGGCGCTGGCCCTCGCCGGGGTTGCCGCTGGTGCGGACGGTCTTATGATTGAGGTCCACCCCAGCCCAGATCACGCACTCTCCGACGGTGCCCAGTCGCTGACCTTTGACGAGTTCGCCGCTCTCACTCCACGAATCGCCACCATCGCCCAGGCAGTCGGGCGATCGCTGCCCGTGGGCGAGGAGATGGCGACGGTCTAGCGATACCCCCCGTGCCTCCTAATCCTTGTCGATGAAAGGCGTTGCGGGCGAGACGTGGGAGATTGCGCTCGAGCCAAAGACGAAGATGATTGATGTCGAGCCGGGCAGCGATCTAGCCCAGATTCCGGCAGCAGCACTGGAGGCGCCAGTGACGCCGCGATTGAGCGGCATGCGGTACCGGCTGGATCGAGAACGCTCGATCGGTATTGAACTCGGTATCAGCGACATCCGGGCCAATTACGACCCAGAGTGTGCCCGCGAAGGCATTCTGGCCGCCGCGGGAGCTTAGAAGGGCATCGACGCTGAAGACGGAAAGTCATAAGGCATGTGCATCCTTCTCGGCCGCGAGGAGGGATCACGTCCTCCAGGTCGATCCTGAGCTATCCAATTGACACGGACTCGATCATTGACGTCTTGTTCGGCATCCGGGCGACCTTGGAGCCGCTTACCAAGGTTGCTCCGAGGTGACTCGCCGTGAACATCATTACCCTGGGCGAACTCTTCAACTGCGCCTATCGCTGGTCGAACCGGGCGCGGATATCAAAGCGATCTGCCGCGTCGTCACAGGCCACTCGGGACTCCTGGTGACCGAGTCCATCATGGAGATCTTCGGCCGCAACTTGGCCTTTCTTCATAGGCAAAGTGCCTTGGCTCCCGACCTCGACCTCCTCATCGCCGCTACCGCCCTGGCCCACGCCCTCACCGTTCCCACGCGCCACCGATGCCAAATCAACCGCATACCTGCGCTCCCTCTCTCCTTGCCAAGGTGCTCCGCGCCACGCTCATCCCGAGCAAGGGGCATAGCTCCTGCGGGCACGATGCTCCAAGCTTGACGGAAAGAACTTGAGGGAAGGAGGGCTCAGCTATGGGGTCGAACTCGCAGCGCCTGCCCAAGAAGCGGGCGACGTACCTGACGCTGATGGGCGTCTTTGCCGGGCTATTCGGCGCAATCGTTGGGCAGGGAGGACCTAAGGGCAGGAAGCTAGAGCTGCGGTCGATGGACCTCGTCCTGCTCGGCCTCTCCACCTACCGGGCCGGCCGGGTGATCGCCTACGACCAGGTGACGGAGCCACTCCGAGCGCCGCTGGCCGAGAGCAGCGGGGAGGGAACGACGCCCAAGGGTTCGGGCGTGCAGGCCGCCCTTGGGGAACTCATCTCCTGCTCCACCTGCATCGGCACCTGGATCGCTGCCGTCCTGGTTTACGGCCTGCGCATCGCGCCGACTCCCACGCGGGCCTTTCTCGCCTTCATGAGCGCCAGCGGTATCGCCGAGATTCTTGACTACGCGGTCCAGGCCTTTGACGGAAGCACCAAGGCGGACCAGGCGAAGGCGAAGGAAGCCGAGGCGCGAACGGCACAGATCGGGCAGGCGTAGGGCATCTGCTCTCTGCACAGCACACCACCCCCGGCGAGATCCCCGGAGGTATCCCCGTGCCGGCAAGTCCCATCCGGCCTCGGCCCACTTCCGGCAAAGTCGGCCGCTCCGCAGGAGCGGGCCTGCACGACAGTACCAAAGGTGTGGGGCCTCAGATTAGGGTCGGCAAACCTGACACGGCGACAGTCGGGGTGCGCCGGTGACGTGGCTCCTCGCCCATCGGTCCAGCTCGTCGATTTCCTCCGCGCAGACCTTGATGTAGTCCTTTGTCCAACGGAGACCGCCGGTAAGCCGTCCCAGGTGAGGACACGTGGCACGGTGAAGCATCAGATAGTCGGCACGGGGTACCCTCGTGGTGTTGACGATGTAGCCGCTCGGCTGTGCCTGCTGCCAGGCGAGGAAAACCTGGTCGTCGTCGATGAAGATCCTCACCGCGCGCTTCTCCTTGCTGGCCAACCTCACCCTCGCAGTTGACCTCAACCGGGTGCGCTGACGCCTCAACAGGCTGCTCATTGTACGAACGGGTGTCAGAGCCCGTGCTATCCTGTCACCGCATCCGGTGCAAAGGGGGGCTCTCGTCGGCATGGCGCTGACGGGGGTTGAGGGAGGTTGGGCGCAGATGAATGGGGATGACCACGCGCCCCCGCGGCGTGTGCGTGAGGTTGCGACCACACGCCTGGACCGGCGGGTCGTTCTGAAAGCCGCCGCCGCGTTTGGGGCCATGAGCGTCGTCGGAGGGGCGGCCCAGGTCCAGCGCGCCGAGGCGCAGGATGGCCCGGAGAACTGGACCACCCGGGAAGGGACGTGGGTCGCGGCCGACAACGCCGCCGCGCTGAGCGCCGGCGGCGCGGCGCAGGTCTTCGCCAGCGACTTCCCTTTCTACGCCATCGGCGCCCACTGGGACGGTGAGGTCGGCACCTGGCCGGTGATCGAGCTGAGCGTCAGTCCTGACGGCGTGACCTACGGCGAGCCGTTCTACCTGGCGGCGTCGACGGAGGACGCCGGGCAGCCGGAGCGGGACGGCCGCCTCTTCACCCCGCTCGTCTTCACGGAGGGCGCGAGCTTCGTCCAGTATCGGACGCTCGACATCGACGGCGCGCCCGGCGAGGTCGCGGGCCTAGCCTTCACCTACATCGACGCCACCAACGGGCCGTGGCAGGGCGACGTGGCGCGGGTATCGCTCGCCGCGGCGGACCCCTCCACCCCGCCGCCAATCATTTCCCGCGCCGAGTGGGGCGCGGACGAGGCCTACCGCTACGCCTCCTACGGCGAAATCTGGCCCCCAGAGTACGCGACCGTCGAGAAGGTCATCATCCACCACACGGAGACGCCGAACTCCCAGGACCCGGTGGTGGCGATGCGCTCCATCTACTACTACCACGCGGTGACCCGGGGCTGGGGCGACATCGGGTACAACTACCTCGTTGACCGCTTCGGCAACATCTACGAGGGCCGGGCCGGCGGCCAGAACGTGATTGGCGGCCACGCCTACCAGTTCGCCATCGGCAGCTCAGGCGTCGGCACCATCGGCAACTTCGCCCTTCAAGACGTTTCCGCGGAAGCGCAAGCCGGCATCGTCGCCATCACGGCGTGGGTCGGGCGGGATCTGGATCCGCTCGGCACCTCGGACTTCCACGAGGCGCCGGACCTGCCAACCATCTACGGCCACCGGGACGTGAATCAGAGCACCTGCCCGGGTGACCTCCTCTACGACGATCTGCCCACCATCCGTCAGTACGTCGCCCAAGTGCTGAGTGGCGATCCCACCGGCCCTCCGGGCGGTCTCGTCATCGGCGACACCGTCAAGGTGGACGCCGACAGCCTCAGCCTACGATCTGCCCCGAGCACGACCGCCGGCCTCATCGCCACCCTGCCCTACGGCACCACAGGCGTGGTGGTGGACGGCCCCCAAAGCGGGGAAGGGGTCAACTGGTACCAGATCCAGACCTCGCTCGGCACGGGTTGGGCCAGCGCCGATTTCCTCGTGCTCGCCCCGCCCGATCCGCCACCGGGCGGCGACTTTGGCTTCGGGGATAACGTGGTGACGACCCAATCAGTCAACCTGCGCTCCTCCCCCAGCACGAGTGCCGCAGTGATCACGACGCTCGCTAGCGGCGCGCAGGCGTCGATTGTGGACGGGCCCCGTGCGGCCGGTGGCTACGATTGGTACCTGGTCCGGACCGCATCTTACGGCGACGGCTGGCTCATCAGCGCCTACCTGCGCCTGGCCGACACGAATACGACGCCGACCGATCCGAAGTTCGCGGTCGGTGATTTCGTCAAGACCAACTCGTCCGGCGTGGCGCTGCGAGCCCGGCCCGGGCTGGCGAACTCGATCATCGCGACGATGCCACTCGGCACCCAACT
>JALYMD010000930.1 GCA_030773875.1 Chloroflexota bacterium
AGGAAAGCTCCGACCACCTCGATCGTGAGCACCTCGCTGTCAGCGAGTACGGGGGCCGGACCGCGTGCGCGGATGCGCCGGCCGCCCGTCGCCTCCTTCAGCGCGTCGTCGAGCAGGCAGTAGACGGGGATAATGCACTCCTCCAGGTCCACGGGGCACCTCCACGGGTCGGCTCGAAGCACCGTCCATGGTGGAGGTCCGTGGACCTGGAGTCAAAACCCGCTCACGGGGTTAAGTAGGTGGTGGCGGCCGCTTCTCCCGTACCACGCACAGACGCTTGGCAGAGGCTTTCCCCGGCTCAGACTGAGCAGCACTAACCACCCGCATTTGGCGTCGCATCGGTGCCCCATGCTATTCTCGGGTGTTCGGAGTCGCCCATCGTCCCCGTGGGCGGCGTTTTTCGTGCGTATTGTCAGGGAGCCGGTGCCCCCAATGGGCGGAGAGACCTTGATGAGGGCGGCACCGCGGGTGGTCGTCAGTGCGTCCCTCGCTTACGACTACATCATGTCGTTTCCTGGGTCATTCAAAGACCACATCTTGCCGGATAAGGCACACGTCCTTTCGGTTAGCTTCTTGGTTGACTCGCTGCGGCGGCAGCGGGGCGGTGTGGGAGGCAACATCGCGTACAACCTGGCGCTTCTAGGGGAACGGGCTGCCGTGGTGGGTGCCGTGGGTCCGGACTTTGCCGAGTACCGCGCCATCTTCGACGACCTGGGGATCGATACCCACTTGGTGCCGGAGGTGGCCGATCAGCTGACCGCCTACGCCTTCATGATGACGGACCTGGCGGGTAATCAGATAGCGGCCTTCTATCCGGGCGCTCTCGATCACGCTGGTGAGGTCGACACGGTTGATGTGGCCAGCCAGGCGGTGCTCGGGCTGGTCGGAGCGACGGCGCCGAACGCGATGCGCCGCCACGCGGCGGAGATTGCCGGCACCGGGTGCAAGTTGGTCTACGACCCATCACAGCAGGTGGTGGCGCTGCCGGCAGAGGACATCAAGGCGGGGGTCGAGGCAGCCTGGGCCGTCGTCGGCAACGATTACGAACTGGCGATGATCGCGCAAAAGACCGGCTTGACCGTCGAGGCTATCGCTGATCGGGTTTCGCTCGTCGCCGTCACATTTGGGGAATCAGGCTCCGAGCTGCGGCAGGATGGCGAGGTGGTGAAGATCCCGGCGGTCCCGCCGGACTCACTAGCAGACCCAACCGGCGGCGGTGACGCCTACCGGGCCGGATTGCTTAAGGGCATCCTGCTTGGGTTGGAGTTGCCTTTGGTCGGAAGAATTGCGGCTCTCACAGCAACGTATGCCATCGAGCGACACGGGACCCAGGAGCACGTGTTCGCCCCGGAAGCGTTCGTGGCGCGCTTCGATAGCGCGTTCCCCGACTACGCTGGCGCTATCTCGGTAGGCCAGTTCGTCATTGGCAACGAGGTGCCGGCAGCAACCATTCATTGATCACTGGCTGGCAGCCTGGTGGCGTTGGCGCCGGCAAGGTACGTAGGGAGGAAGGGATTCATGACCTCGACGATGCCCAGCTCGCGGAACTTCGACATCAAAGACCCCTCGCTCGCTGCTGACGGACGGCGGCGTATCGAGTGGGCTGCGCGGGAGATGCCGGTTCTACGGCAGATTCGGGAAAGCTTCGCGGCGGAGCGCCCGCTGGCTGATGTGCGGATGCTGGTCTGCGCCCACATCACCACGGAGACCGCGAATCTCGCTCTTGCCCTCCAGGCCGGCGGCGCCGACGCGGTGCTCTGCGCGAGCAATCCCCTCTCCACCCAGGATGACGTGGCAGCGGCCCTGGTTGAAGAGGGCATCCCCGTCTTCGCCATCAAAGGCGAAGATAACGACACGTACTACCGGCACATCCGGGCGGCCCTCGATCACAAGCCGCAGGTCGTCATCGATGACGGAGCCGATGTCGTCACCATGATCCATCGGGATCGCACGGATCTGCTTCCGGAGATCATCGGCGCGACGGAAGAGACGACGACGGGCGTGGTTCGTGACCGGGCGATGGAGCGGGATGGAGTTCTGAAGTTCCCGATCATCGCCGTCAACGATGCGGACACCAAGCACTTCTTTGATAACCGGTATGGCACCGGGCAGAGCACCATCGATGGCATCTTGCGCGCGACCAACATCTTGCTGGCCGGCAAGACCGTGGTCGTGGCCGGATATGGCTGGTGTGGTAAGGGC
>JALYMD010000931.1 GCA_030773875.1 Chloroflexota bacterium
GCGGAAGATGCCAACGCGGAGCTCGCACGTCGTGAGAGGGTGCGTCACCGCCGCGAGGCTCCGCCTTGGCCGATTTCAGTTTCCGATCGCCGTTCTGATGTAGATGCGGTCAAGGCGCGGGTTGATCTCGTGCGCCTAGTGGAGAAGTACTCGCTGACCCCGCTACGACCGGCCGGCAAGCGGATGCTGGGCCACTGCCCATTCCTCGACCACGAGGATCGGTCTCCCTCGTTCAATGTGGATCCGAAGACACAGCGGTACCGGTGCTGGGGTTGCGGTCGGCGTGGTGACGCCCTCGCGTTTGTCCGGGAGTTCCTCGGTGTGGAGCGCTTCGGCACGGGCCTTGACTTCCTGATGGCTGAAGCCGGCATGGCCCTATCAGAGAGGGTGGCCCGCGTTGGCTGAGCCAGTGGCAGCCTTTGATGCCGTCAACGACCTTCGGCGCCGCTTGGTCACTCCGGACGCCTGGCTTGCCCCCACGGTAAGTGCCAGCACGGCCACATTCACGGCCGCCGATCTGATGGCCAAGGTCTTCCCCGAGCCCCGCTGGGCCGTCGACGGGGTGATCCCGGAGGGGGCGACCCTGCTTGTGGGGGCGCCGAAGAAGGGCAAGTCCTGGCTTGTCTTGGCGATGGGCGCCGCGATTGCGGCCGGCGGCGTGGCACTCGGCAAGATCCCGGTGACCGGCGGCGATGTCCTGTATCTCGCCCTGGAAGACACCGAGCGCCGCCTCCAGGAGCGACTCCGTATCCTCCTGGACGGCGAAGCCGCTCCGGATCGCCTTCACATCGCGACCCGGTGGCCGTCCCTTGATGATGGGGCGGCCCTCCATCTTGACCTCTGGCTTGGTCGTCACCCGGACGCCCGCCTCGTGGTGATCGACACCCTGGCTCGTCTGCGGTCGGACAAGCCGGCCACTGGCAGCCTCTATCAAGCGGACTACGCCACGATGGTGGCCTTCAAGACGGTGGCAGATGCTCATGGTGTTGCCCTGGTGGTTGTCCACCACACCCGGAAAGCCGATGCCGAGGACCCCCTGGACCTGGTGAGCGGAACCACCGGCATCGCCGGCGCCGCGGATACCATCCTCGTGTTGCGCCGCGAGACGAGCCGAGCTGACGCGGCGCTCTACGTCCGAGGCCGGGACGTGCCGGAGGCTGATCACGCGCTCGCCTTCGATGCAGTCACCTGCCGGTGGAACCTGCTCGGCGACGCGGCGGAGTACCGGCTGAGCGAGGAGCGCGTGGCCGTGTTGCGGGTCCTGGCGGACGCCGGCGAGGCGCTCTCCCCCAAGCAGGTGGCGGAGGCGCTAGGGAAGAAGGAGGGCGCGATCCGGCTGATGTTGCGACGGATGGATCAGGCAGGCGAAGTCCTAGGCAAGTCGGGCCGCTACACCCCGGCTGCTGGCGCTCCTGTAGTAACACCTGTAACTCCCCCTGTAACTCTCTCGGACCCCGTTTCACGTCTGTGGGAGGACGATATGGACCAAGAGTTACCGGAGTTACAGGTGTTACAGGGGGAGAGCGGGAACCCCGAGTGCGGTTACTGTGGCGCTCCGCTCCCTCCGGGGCGCAAGTACCTCTGCCGGCTTTGCCAACCGGACGACATGGAGTAAATGGGACCGTGATGAACCGTAGCCATCGCCCCGTCTTCTACACATCGAGGTATGGAGATATTGTGATGACCCGCACAACCTCGGGGGTACTTAGGTGATGGATAGGCAATGCAAGGGGGCCAATGCCGCTGGTCAGCGCTGTGACGCTAAGCCCGTGCGGCCGTCCGGTTGGTGCTACTGGCATGACCCGGCGCTCGAGGCGGAGCGGACCGAAGGACGCCGGAAGGGCGGCGCAGCGCGGTCCAACAAGGCCAGAGCGAAGAAGGCATTGCCGGCGCAGGCGCTGACGCTCCAGGAGCTGCAGGGCGTTCTCTCGTTCACGTTGAAAGCCACGCTCGCCGGCAAGATCGAGCCGGGTGTCGCTAATGCCGTGGCCAACGTGGCGCGGACGATGACGACGGTCGCCCAGGCCGGGGAGATCGAGGAGCGGCTTCGCGAACTGGAAGCCGCGGCCGAACTAGGAGGCAAGAGCGCATGAGGGATTACGCCAAGCGATTGGACCGCCTGCAGAGGATCTGGCCCACGACGCCGGCGTGTCCGGGCTGCGAGCCGACCGCCCGGGTGTTGCTCGTGGGAGGCAACACACCACCCGAGTCCGGCCAGCGCTGCCCCGCGTGCCGGCGGCCGTGGCGCATGGTCGTCTTTATCGGCGTCGTCGACATCGACCGGATTTGAGGAGGCGAGATGGCGAACCACGATAAGCGACTCAACGACCTCGAGAAGCTCTGGCTCAAGCCTGCCCCGGCAACCATCGACGCCGCCACGCTGGACCGTGCGGTGGCCCAGGCCGCGGCCGAGCGGGGGATCCCGGCCGAGGATCTGCTCCGTGAGGCTGAGGCAGAGACGCAACGGATGGCGGCCGCCGGCGTGACGACGCTTCACGAGATGGCCGAGCTTGTCGCCGCGGAAGAGGGACTGGATCCCGTGCTGGTGCAGGCCGAAGCCGAGCGCTTCCTCGCCGAGTGCCGGGGTGAGGCGCCATGAGCGATCACGGCAAGCGCCTCGCCAAGTTGGAGTCCATCTATCAGCGGCCACTGGCCCGGACGGCTCCACCCTTCGATCCGAGTCGGTTGACGGTCGACGAGTTGGGGGAACTGCGGTCCCTCGGGGATGTGCTGCGGGCCGTCGACGTGGGGCCGTCCCCACTCGATCACCGTGCCAACACCCGGGCACGGCTGGACACGCTGACCGATGAACAACTGAACCGACTGGAAACCTTGCGGCGCAAGGGATGGGGGATTTGGCATGACGCACGCGGCCGCGTTGGCAGCAGACGAGCAACGCACCCGTGACCGCCTTCGCGCGGCCC
>JALYMD010000932.1 GCA_030773875.1 Chloroflexota bacterium
GCCCAACGGCGAGCATTGACGTCCGTGTAGCCCGCCCCAAAGACCACACCCCGGTCTGAGTAAGCCAGATCGTAGTTCGCCAGCCAGTAGGAGGCTGCCACGAGCAGGAGGAATCCGCCGATCAGCACGAGGAGGTGCGTGCGCATCAGAACCGGAACCCGAAGGTAGTTGCGCGGGTTGAAGCCCAAGCGCACCACGTAGATGACGGCGACGGCAAGCGTGGTGGCTGCGAGCAGAGGCAGCAGCGCGTTACGGAGAAAATGCAACACCGGGAGTGCGAACACGTAGAAGCCGACATCTCGACCAAGGACCGGGGTCGTGACGCCAAAGGAGCGACTATTGAAGAGGAGGAGTAGCTCCGGCCATCGTTGCGCCGTTGCCACTCCCGCAACGACAAAGATGGTCCCGGTGGCGACGAGAAGGATCGGGAGGAGCAGGCGATCGACGCCGCGTCGGCCGGAGCCGGCCGGGCGCAACCGCCGCGAGCGGCGCAGGGCGAGGACGATGTTGCCGCCGAAGACTGCCGCCCCAATCAGGCCGCCAAGGAGGAAGGTGATCAACTGGGCGATGTACCGCGTCAAGAGCACGGATTGGTAACCGACGGAGTCGAACCACCACCAGTTGACCCAAAAGGAGGCAGTGGCGAAAACAAGCGCCAAGAGACCGGCGATGATTACCGCGGTCACGAGCATGCGCACCGTGGATCGAGAGGGCCGCCACTGTGGCAGGAGGGATCGAGGGCTGGCTGCCGGAGACGGCCCCGCCGTCCGAGGTCCTGGGAAGCGATTGAACAACGTCGAGAATACTCCTTCTATGAGCCGTCACGAAACAGTGGCGGTCACTGGAACACTGGTGCTAGCATCCGTCTGTCCGAACACCGGCTCGGAGGGGCAGCGAGGTCGAGTCTCGAGTGAGCGGTGACCATGCACGGCATCGTAGCACCTCGCCCTTAGCCACGACCTCTTCCAGCCGTGCCGTGCTGCACATGATTCAAAGCCGAGACCTGTAGCGATGATGTTCCACGACGAATCTCCTCTCGAGGTGCGGAGCCTCGGAAGTGGCAGTTCCGGGAACGCGCTCCTCATCAGCGCCGGGATCACCCTTGTCCTCGTCGACTGCGGCGTTGGGTCGCGGGCACTGGAAGCAGGCGTCCGTGGGGCCGGGCATTCCCTAACTGATGTCTCGGCCGTGCTTCTCACCCACGAGCACGCGGACCATAGCCGATCCTTGCCGCGTCTTGAGCGGGCGGGGGTGCGTGTTGTCGCGACACCGGGGACTGCTGAGGCGGCTGGCGTTAGCGGCGCACTTGTCGACCGGATTCCCATCGGACCTCAAGTAGAGGTGGCCGGGATTACCGTTACAGCCCTTCCGGTCTCACACGACGCGGTCGAGCCGTGCGGTTTTCTGATCGAGCGCCAGGGTGTTCGAGTAGCCGTTGTGACGGATCTCGGCTGCGAAGACGACGCACTTCTGGCGCCGCTTGCGGGCGCCGACCTGATCGTCCTTGAGGCGAATCACGATGCCACGATGCTGCGCGGCGGACCGTACCCACTTCACCTGAAGCGACGGGTCTTGTCCCGCACAGGCCATCTCTCCAACGAGCAGTGCGCCGGTCTCCTCGCGGCGGCGTTCGATGGGGCACCGAGGGCACGGACAATCTGGCTTGCCCATCTTTCAGTGACAAATAATCGCCCGGAACTTGCGCGGCGCGCGGTCGCGCGCGCACTCGCGCGACAAGACATCGTTCATCCGATTGTGCCACTGCCCCGCCAGAGCGTTGGTCCGACATGGCGTGCGGGGGAGCATCAACCTGCTGCGGTCCAGCTTCAGATGCCCCTGCTGTAACGACTTTGCAGGCCCACTCCCTCGATCGGCTTCAGACGCCGGTCGTAACCCTGGTCTGCGCCGCCGGGCGATGCCACAGGGCGTCATCCTGCAGAACTGCCGCTCTGCGCACCTTGTGCGCGTCCGGCCCCCGTATACTCGTTTAGGGCAAGTTCGTTCAGCGGAGTTAAGGTTTTCCTCAGCTGACAGGCGAGCTGCTCATCCGTACTGGTTGTGAGACCCCGAGAGTGAAAGGAGATCTCCCTGGCAGCGCTGCTCGTACTTCATGACCGTCTCGCGGTCTCTGTGCTCCTCTTTATGGCGGTTGCGGGGTTGTGGGGCCTCTCGAGCTACCTCCGGGGCGGCACGCTTTCCGGAAGCCTCGCCGGCACGTTTGTCATTGGCCAGGGGCTGGTTGTCGTGCAAGTGCTCGCCGGGATCGGCCTGGTGCTCTTCGGAGGCCGGCCGACGACGTCGGTGCACTATCTGTACGGTGTAACCGCCGTTCTTGTGTTGCCCTTCGTTTGGTCCTACGTTCGTGAGCGCGACCAGCGCCAGGGCCTCTTGTTCTACAGCTTGATTGCGCTCTTCGTCGCGGGCCTCGCAGTTCGCGGCATGACGACCGGCAGCTAGCGCTCATTTTTCGTCCGGCCTGGCCCCCTCGACCCCCACGCGCTCAGTTCGCGTTCATCGCCCTCCTTGCCCTCCAATTTGTCCATATAGCGCGCGCACCAACGACAACATGCTGGAAATACTCCTTCTTCGCGTTCGTTCGCCATTTTGTTGACACCGTTGTAGTGTGCGCGTACAATCCGACCGTACAGTCCGTCGCATACGGTATGAACGGCTGCGGTCTTTGGTCGAGGAGGGACGGTCGTGGAGACCGAATCGCGGGACTACCAGGAAGTCATCGACCAAGCGCTGCAGCTTGTCTATAGCCACCATCACCGATTGGTGTCGCAGCTCTACCCGTCGGCGTTCCACCCGCTCCAGCTCCATCAACTGCGTGAAGGGCCGCTCGGGAAGGACTTGAACCGACTGGCCCAGCTTGCCAGCGGGCAACTCCGGGATGTCAAGGAAGGCGTTCTGGAAGCGATTGAGTCGGTTCTTCAGCTGCTCTTCTGGCCTGCGGCGGCGGACGACTACTCCGTACCGCGATCGTTCTGGGATACCGAACTCGGGCGGATGATGGCTCTCGCCAAGTACCGAGCGTTTGAACCGAACGAGCTCGTGAGCATCGGGAATGCCGCGCAGCAGCTCGGCGTCACGCGACCGACCATCTACCGCTGGATGGATGACCGCACGCTCAACTACGTTCGAGACGACATGAGTGGCCGGACGTTCGTCGTCCGGCGTGACATCGACAATCTCAAGCGCGTGGCTATGGAGTTATCGCCGCAGGACTAGCGAAGCACTCGGTGACAGCCAGTTAGACAGAAGGGGCCCGTGAATGCATCACCGGCCCCTTCTTCGTGTACGCTGTGCAGGCCGACTGCGAGGTTGAGGCCGTTCGGTCAACTCGCTCCCGCCGCAGGTGATGCGGTCGCTGCCGTCGGTGGCCTGATACCCAGTGTGGGGGACGAGAGCAACTCGCCGCGCCAGATGTAGTAGCGTGGGACACGGGCCGCAACGGACGCGACAATCTCGTACGGGATCGTATCGAGAAGTTTTGCGAGCTCGGTCGCGGTCGGTGCGCCTTCCCCGCTGCTGCCGACGACGACGACTTCGTCCCCGATTCGCACCGGGAGGTCCCCCGGGATCCCGACAACGGTCTGGTCCATGCTGACCCGCCCTGCCACCGGTGCGCTTGCGCCCCGAATCCCCATCCAGGCTCGCGACGAGAGGTCACGACGGTACCCGTCCGCGTAGCCGATGGGCACCAAGACGGCACGCTCCCGCTTCGCTGCCCGGTAGGTCCGACCGTACCCCACACTGTCGCCCGGGGCGAGTCCGATGATTCGTCCAACCGTGCTCCGGATGGACAGCGCCGGACGCATTGGCGCCGGCAGCGACAGGGTGTCGGCGGGCGACAGCCCGTACAGGGCGATCCCGGCGCGGACCATGCCATAGTCGTAGCGGCGGGATCGCAGGATGGCTGCGCTGTTCGCTGCATGCACGGTGCCCGGCCTAATCCCCTGCTCCCCGAGCCGTCGCAGCACGGCATCCAGGCAGGTAACCTGTTCTATCGTGAAACCTTCGTCTGGAGCATCGGCGTCGGCGAAGTGGGTAAAGACGCCGTCGAGCCTCAGGTAAGGCGACGCGGATGCCCGTGCTGCCACGGCCACTGCCTGCTCCGCGTCGGCGCCGAATCGATGCATCCCCGTATCGACCTTGACATGACAGGAGACCTGAGTGGCAAGGTGCAGGCGGTCTGCCGTCCGCTCAACCAAACCGGCAAAGGCAACGGAGCACAACGTTAGGGACAGATCGTACCGGAGCGTCTTCTCAATCTCACCGGTGTGGATGGGTCCAAGGACGAGGATCGGCACCGAGAGTCCGGCGGCGCGAAGCGCGGCTCCTTCATCCACCGTGGCCACCGCGAGTTGCTCGGCTCCCGCGGCAACCGCGGCTCGAGCAACCATCTCCGCGCCGTGCCCATATCCATTGGCTTTCACCACGGCCATGAGAGCTGCCTGAGGTCCCACCAGCCGGCGGAGGTGTGCCGCGTTGGCGGCAATTGCATCAAGGTCGATGAGCGCGCGCGTGGGCCGGCCTGGCAAATCCCAGAGGGAAACGACGCCGGGGGGTAGCGGCAGGCCGGACGGCGAAGGAGGCATCATGGACGGTCGCTAAACGTCGACGGTTTCCAACCCGTCGCTGGTCTGCTCCAGCCGGGCAATCACTCTGACTAAGTCCGCACGCGATACGATGCCGACGAGCACTCGCTCCTCGTTCAGGACGGGCACCGGATTGACCTTCTCGTCCAACATCAGAGTGGCGAGTTGAGTGAGGGTGGCTGAAGCCAGGATGTTATAGACCGGGCTCGTCATGAGGTCGCCCGCGGTCGCGGCTAAGACGTGGCGAAGATCTTCATCGAAGTCCCGCCCGCCGTCCGCGACAAAGATGGCGTCGAGGAACGGGACGACGGATGGGACATCGACGTTGGCCTCACGGGCAATGATGTCAGATTCGGTCACGATGCCGATGATCTCATCGCCATCGAGGACAGGGACGCCCGGCAGTCCGGACTCGGCCATGATCCGGGCTACCGTCGCCACCGAATGGGCCGGCGTGACTACCGGCACATCTCGGCGCATGATGTCGCCCACACTCGGTTCAGCCACATTCAGTTCAGCCTCCACGGGAGCCGCCTTCCTGCTCCAATAGGGCCAGCTCCTCGGCGAAAGCCAGCGGAAGGTCGCCTGCGACCAGCCCAATAGTGCCAACGCGCTGCTCTACGCGCCGCGCCGCGCGGCCGCCGGTGTAGATCGCCACCGCGACCGCGTCCAGTGGGTCCAGACCTTGGGCGAGAAGACCACCGATTGCGCCCGCAAAGACGTCGCCGGCTCCCGCGCTCGCCAGGGAGCCTGGCGCATCCTCCGCGACGAGCGTCCGCTCACCATCCGAGACGGCCGTGTACCCGTACTTCAGGACCACGACTTGACCACAGCGCCTGGCCGCCTCTCGCACGGTTTCCACCGGGTCCCGCGTAACCTCTTCCGCCTCAATGCCGAGCAGCCGGGTCATCTCACCCACATGGGGCGTTAAGACCGCCGCTCCCCGCGGGAGCAGGCCGTTCCAGTCGTCCTGCTTCGCCAGCCAGTTCAGTCCGTCGGCGTCAATGACCATGGGTTTGCCGGCTGCAATAAGTGGTGCGACGCCGGATGTTTTGGTCACACCCGACGCTGCTCCGCCGTCAGACCCTCCAAATCCGATCGGTCGTGCAGCACTGCCGATGCCGAACAGGGCACCGACCAGACCGGAAGCGCTCTCATCCTCGCCAAGCCCCGGACCGATCACCACGGCCGACGATTTCTCGAGTTTGTCGACGATCATCTCCGCAGCCCGGCGCGCCCCGGCCGTAGACTCGGTCTCGGAGAGCAGGAGGTAAGCGGCCTCCGGGACGGCTGGGACAATCGCCGGCACCAAACCGCGAGGCACTGCCAGGTTCGTTACCCCCGCGCCAGCGCGCCCGGCCCCTTGGGCGCAAAGCACCGCTGCGCCGATGTAGGAAGGAGCACCGGCGACAATTACGACCCCGCCAACTCCCCATTTGTGCGCCCCAAAGACCCGGCGCGGCACGAGCGGCGCGACCATTGCCCGGTCGATCACCGCATCCCCCGGTCGAAGCTGGGGTCGTTGTTCCTTCACGTTCGTGGCCACACGCTTCTCCTGGCGGCACCCTCGTACGCCGGTGCCTGGTCAGCTGACTTCCGCGGAATGGTCAGCCCGCAGGCCGACGACGAACGCCATTGCGTCCGTTCTGGAATGTGTCAACGAGACGCTGAAGTGGTTGAGCCCGAGGTGCTCGGCTCGAGCGGCGGCGCGTCCATGGAGCACCAAGACGGGCTTCCCCCGGCGGTTGGGAAGAACCTCCATTTCCCGCCAGCGGATGCCCCGGATGCCGGTGCCGAGGGCTTTGGATGTCGCTTCCTTTGCCGCGAACCGAGCAGCAAGCTCCGACACACGACCGGCGTAACGCTCCCGTTCCCGTTCCGTATAGACGCGCCGCAGAAACCGATCACCGAAATCGTGCAAGACCCGCTCGATGCGAGCAATCTCAATGATGTCAACACCAACGGCGATATAACCTTCGCGCTCCGGGTCGAATTGGGGCGTGTACCATCCCGTGCCGCCCTCGATCATCGCCTCCGAGTTGGTCATCGAATCCTTAG
>JALYMD010000933.1 GCA_030773875.1 Chloroflexota bacterium
TTAGGGAGGGGCTCGCCGTAGCCGAAGGGGCGGATATCGTGTGGACCCTCACCAGCGCCGACGTGCACCGGATGCTGAGGATCGAGCGCGGCTGGACGGGGGAGCGGTACGAGCAGTGGCTTGCCGACAGCCTAGTCCGGTCTCTCCTGCCCTGAGACGGCCAAAACATCCCGGCGGTTCCCCTAACGACCTGGTGGCCCGGCCCGGGACGATAGCCGCAGGATGATGGCGAAGGATATGAGCGTCTCGATGTCGCTGTTGCCCCCCTTCCGGTAGCGCATGGCACTGTAGACGTTCGGCGGGAACGAGTGGAACTCGGCCCATGTATCGATCACGCGGGACGGGACGAGCTGCTACTTGAGGCCTCACCCGACGCTTGCACCGAGTGAGAGCGCAGGAGACATGCTTGCGCCTCTGCCGATAGACTGCCGGAACGTCGGAAGCTACTGGCTGGTGATGATCCAGGCAAGGCCGCGTCTGCTGCGGGTGCATGAGGAGGCTCGATGATCACGACCGATTCGCCGAAGGACCGTCATGGCGTGGGTCCCTACTTCGACCTTTCGAGCGCAACGACGCCGGCGTGGCTGGCAGATAACCGGCTGGCTTTTCTTTCGGATGTGACGGGGGTGCCGCAGGTCTGGACGGTCGAGGAAGGAGCGGGTTCTCCCCAGCAGCTGACCGCCTTTCCCGAGCGAGTCGGAGCCCTCGCTGCTTCGCCGGACGGAACCCGGCTCGTCTTTGGGATGGATGCTGGGGGCAATGAACGCCAGCAACTGTGGATGGTGGAGCCAGGGAGGGGCGAACCGCGAGCGTTGACGGCCAACCCGGAGACAATTCATGCCTTCGGCGCCTTCGGCCCCGATGGCCGCCGCTTCGTCTTCGCGTCCAACGCGCGTGACCCGCGCTGGTTCGACATCATGACGATCGGGCTGGACGATCCGACCGCAGTTCCCACCTCAACACTAGCGGCGGACGCGCTCTTGGCACCCTTGGCGGTCGCGCCGGACGGACGGGGACTGCTGGTTCGCCGCAGCAACTCCAACTTGGATCACGACCTGATGTTTCTCGCTGACGATGGGAGCGAGCCTCGCCTGATCACTCCGCACGAGGGCGAGGCAACGATCCCCCACGCGGCGTTCGATCCGTCCGGGGCCGGCGTCTACCTGCTGACGAACCAGGATCGCGACACGGTGGTCCTCGAGCGGTTGGACCTCAACACCGGACGTCGGGATGTACTCGTCGAAGGTTCCTGGGACCTGGAGGCGCTAGCCGTCGCTCCCGACGGGGCGTGGCTGGCCTACGCGGTCAACGAGGACGGTCCGTCGCGGATCGTGTTGCGGGAGGTGGCGAGCGGACGGGAGCGCAACGTGACAGGGCTGCCGCTCGGAGTGGTGGAGGGTCTTACCTGGCACCCGGCCGGGGATCGGCTTGCCTTCTCCTTCGCGGGCCCCCGCGATCCGTCAGCGATCTGGACGTGCGGCCTGGACGGGGCCGCGCAACGGGTGACGCCGGTCGACTTCGGTGCCGTTGATCCGGGGTCTCTTGTCGAGCCCGAGACGACCCGGTACCCCACCTTCGACGGGCGAGAGATCCCGGCTCTCTGGTTCACGCCGGCGAGCGGCACGGGACCGTGGCCGACCGTGGTGGATGTGCATGGTGGGCCCGAGAGCCAGCGGCGGCCCACGTTCGCGCCGATCACGCAGTTTCTGCTTGCGAGGGGCTACGCCGTGCTTGCCCCAAACGTCCGGGGCAGCACCGGCTACGGCAAGACGTACTGTCACCTGGACGACGTGGAGCGGCGGATGGACGCCGTCAGGGATCTTGCCGCGGCGAGTGACTGGCTGCGTTCCCGCGGAGAGGTTCTCCCCGATCGAATCGCTGTGATGGGCCAGAGCTACGGTGGATTCATGACCCTCGCTGCATTGACGACCTATCCAGATCGATGGGCCGTGGGAGTGGATGTGGTGGGGATTGCCAACTTCGTCACCTTCTTCGAGCAGACGGGGCCGTGGCGGCGCTCCACGCGGGCGGCAGAGTACGGCGACCCGGTGCGGGATGCGGCGCTGCTGCACGACATCTCCCCGATTCACCGGGTCGACCGGATCGCGGCGCCGCTGCTGGTGATCCACGGCCGGAACGACCCGCGGGTGCCGCTAGGGGAAGCGGAGCAAATCGCGTCGGCGTTGCGGGAACGCGGCGCCGATGTGGAGCTGCTGATCTTCGACGATGAAGGGCATGGGCTGGTGAAGCGCCCTAACCGGATCACCGGCTACGATGCGGTCGGTGATTTTCTCGACCGCGTCCTTAGCGCGGGTGACGAACGGCATGGGCTTTTGCAGAAGGGTGAGACGGAGGGTTAAACCGAGCGGGTGGTCCCATTGGGACCGCCCGCTCGGTAAATCCTGCTCGGGAGCCGTGAAGGGGAGAAAAGGGGACCAAAGTGGCTCCAGATGGTTAGCCGCGACCCTGGTGGAGCCAGAGCGGGTACGCGGCGTGCATGCGCGCTTGGCGCACGAAAGGGGAGCCCCGAGCAGCAGTTTCGTTGTTAACCGGGGTCGATATTTGGTCTCGACCCTACGTCTAGAGAGAAGCAAGTCCTGTGCCAACACCCTGCTCTAGCGGGCCTCCGTTCTGGCAGAGATGACCAATTCTTTTCTGGTTTCTCCCAATTGGCGCCGGGTGACCTGGCGCACGCGGTTGCGGCTCTCCCGTGGACACCGAGCGAGGTCTCCGTCACCATCACCGGCATCGATGCCTGCGGGAAGGCGTCGATGCCGGGTGCGCGAGGGAGCGGGGTAGGCGGGGATGGCAACACTACTGGTGAGGGACGCGGATCTGGTCGTGGCGATGGACGACGCCGATGCGCGATGGGCGGGCGGTTGCGTCTACGTCGAGGAGAATGTGATCCGCCAGGTCGGACCCGCGTCCGAGATGCCGGCGACGGCGGACCGGGTGATCGACGGGCGTGGGATGATCGTGCTGCCCGGCCTGGTGAACACACATCACCACTTCTTTCAAACCCTAACGCGGAATCTGCCAGCGGCGCAGGAAGCGAACCTGTTTGAGTGGCTGCGGGTCCATTACCCCATCTGGACGGGCCTGACCCCGGAGGCGGTCGCGGTCGCCACCAAGGTGGCCCTGGCCGAGTTGCTGCTATCGGGCTGCACCACGGCCAGCGACCACACCTACCTCTGGCCCAACGGGGCGCGGCTGGACGACCAGATCGAAGCGGCCCGGGAGATGGGGGTGCGGTTCCACGCCGCCCGGGGCTCGATGTCGGTCGGCGAATCGAACGGCGGGCTGCCGCCGGACTCGGTGGTGGAGGAGGAAGCGGCGATCCTGCGGGATTCGCGGCGGGTAATCGAGGCGTACCACGACCCGGACCGGTACGGGATGATCAGGATCGTGCTGGCTCCGTGCTCGCCGTTCTCCGTCTCCCCGGACCTGATGCGGGAGAGCATCGCGCTGGCCCGGTCGTACGGCGTCCATGCCCACACGCATCTGGCGGAGACGACGGACGAGGCGGACTACTGCGCCGAAGCGTTCGGCCGCACCCCCGTCGAGCTGGCGGAGGAGCTAGGTTGGGTGGGGCCGGATGTCTGGCACGCCCACCTGGTTCACGCGGCGCCCGGGGAGGTGGAACGGCTCGGTAGGAGCCGGACGGGAGCGGCCCACTGCCCGACCTCCAACATGCGGCTCGCTTCGGGGATCGCGCCGGTGCGCTCCTGGCTGGGGGCCGGGCTGCGGGTGGGGCTGGGAGTGGACGGCTCGGCGTCCAACGACGGCTCCCACCTTCTGGCCGAGGCGCGCCAGGCGCTGCTGCTGCAGCGGGTGGCAAACGGGCCGGAGGCGCTCTCCGCGATCGAGGCGCTGCGCTTGGCGACGCGGGGCGGGGCGGAGGTGCTGGGCCGGGACGACATCGGCGTGCTGGCGCCGGGGATGGCAGCCGACCTCATCGGCTACCGGCTCGATACCCTTGGCTTCGCCGGCGGAGCGGTTCACGACCCGCTCGCGGCGTTGGTCTTCTGCCAACCGCCTAACGTCGACCTGAGCGTGGTGAACGGCCACGTTCTAGTCGAAGACGGTCGCCTGCTTGGGGTCGATCTGTCGCCGCTGGTCGAGCGGCACAACCCCGTCGCAAAGGCGCTGTTGCGGGGAGAGCTTGGGTAGTCCGGGTCATTCGGCCGGGGTGCTGGTCGTGGCGTAGTGGAGCGAGGCCAAACCCCCGCGCTGAGCGCAGAAAGCCGGCTGAAGTCGGCTGTTTGCGACGCGGTAAGAAGGCTCGATCTTTCCTCCAGCGCCGTCGCACCCGTGCCTTGGGATGCCTCTCTGGGCTCGTTGCAAGTCCCACCGGAGCCGAACGCGGCGGACATGGCAGACCAAGGCATTAGGTCGAGCCGGTGGGACCTGGGCCGCGTCTGGGTGATGGACGTCCTGTGCGCCAGCGTGGGAAGTTCCGTGCCGGGGACGCGACGGTGGGCGTTCGCCTGGACGCCCTCGCAGGCTTGCCGTCGGATCGGTTCACTCGAAGAGGGCGTTCAGATCGATGGAGACGTGGGGCAGGGCAACGGGTTGCACGGAGCCGCCGCGGAAGGTGGCTTCCGTGTAGCTGCCGTCCGGTTGGCGCCGCCAGACCGTGAGGATGCGCTCGTAGGGATGGATGCGCCAGATTTCGGCGTCGCCGCGCCGCTGGTACTCGGGGATCTTGGCGTCCAGGTCGTAGTCGCCGGTCGAGGGCGACCAGATTTCGACGACGAGGGGGAGCGGGTCGTCGAAGACCTCCAGGAGGTCGGACCGGTTCCGCAGGGACTCCCCGTAGGAGACGGGCACGACCAAGACATCGGGAATATAGACGTTTCCGGGAGCGCGGCGAACCCGGCCGGCGTTCACGCGCACGCGGAACTCCCGTCGGTCCAGCTGGCCTCGCAGGAGGTGGCCAAGCTCGAACATCGCGTCGTTGTGCTCCCAGGTCATGGGCGGCTTTTCTCGGAGCCGGCCGTGGTGCAGTTCCCACTGGCCATCGGGATCCTCCAACGCCACCCGTTCGTAGGTCTGCTGGCTCAACACCATGGCGCGCTCCTCGCCGTTGCGGTCTCCTCCGGGCAGTTTACGCCTGCCAGGGGAGCTTGTTACCCCCGCTCCTCCCGGACGTAGGGGCGACCGAGGGCGGCGGGGGCGCCGATGCGGCGACGGGCGGTCTCGCGGCTGGCGAGGACGAGGACGGCGATGGTGAAGAGGTAGGGGAGCATGCTCAGATAGAAGGAGGAGACCGGGACGCCCGCGCCCTGGAGACGGAACTGCCCGGCTTCGACCCCTCCGAAGAGGTAGGCGCCAAGGGCGGCCCGGGCCGGGTTCCAGGTGCCGAAGATGACGAGGGCGACTGCGATCCAGCCGCGGCCGGCGGTCATGTTCTCCGTCCAGCCGGGATTCGTGGCGAGGGAGATCGCGGCTCCGCCAACCCCGGCCAGGGCACCGCCGGCGATCACGTAGCCGTAGCGGAGGGCGGCGACGTTCAGACCCATCGCGTCGGCGGTGGCCGGGTTTTCGCCGAGCGCGCGCAGGTTGAGGCCAGGACGCGTCCGATAGACGAACCACCAGAGCAGCGGAACCAGGGCGTACGAGACGTAGACGAGCGCGTCCTGGCGGAACAGGATCGTGCCGAGGTGGGGGATGTCCCCGAGGAAGGGCACCGTCAGCTTGCCGAACGAGGCCGGCGCGGGCCGGCCGACGAGGTCGCGGCCGAGGAACGCGGAGAGCCCGCTGCCGAAGAGGGTGAGCGCCAACCCGCTCACCACCTGATTGGCGCGAAGGGAGACGACCAGGAGGGCGTGGATGGAGGCGAGCGCGCCGCCCACGGCGAAGGCGGCGAGGGCGCCGAGCCACGCCTGCTCGGTCCTGTAGGCGACGGCGAACCCGCCGAGCGCGCCCATCAGCATCATCCCCTCGACGCCGAGGTTGAGAACGCCGGCCCGCTCCGAGAGGAGTTCCCCGAGGCAGGCGTAGAGGATGGCCGTGCCGGCGGGGATCGCGGCGGCGAGGACGGAGGTCAGGAAGGCGATCGAGGTGATGTCGTCCATGCCGCCTAGCTTGCCTCCGCCCGGACACGCGCGGCAGCCGGTCGTCCGCGGACCACCTTGTAGCGGCCGAGCACCTCGCCGCCGAGCAGGAAGAAGAGGATGGTTCCTTGAAGCATGGGGGCGATGGCGGAGGGGAGCCCCATGGTCATTTGGATCTGGTCGCCGCCGACCAGCAGGCCGGCGAGCAGGAAGGCGACGAGGGCGATCCCCGCGGGGTGGAGGCGGCCAAGCCAGGCGACGATGATTGCGGTGTAGCCGTAGCCTGGGGAGAGGTTGCGCTGGAGCTGGTGGCCGATGCCGGCGACCTCGCTCATGCCGGCGAGGCCCGCGAGCGCGCCGCTGAAGGCCATCACGAGGAGGATGTTGCGGGAGGTGGCCATGCCCGCGTAGCGGGCGGCGCGCTCGTTCTCGCCCGTCACGGCAATCTCGTACCCCCAGCAGGTGCGCCGCAGCACGACCCAGACCAGGGCGGCGGCGAGCAGGCCGAAGACGAGCCCGAGGTGGACGCGGGTGGTGCCCCAGCGGGGAAGCCAGGCCGCATCCGGGAACTGCACCGTGCCCGGGAAGCCGAAGCCGATCGGGTTTCGCCAGGGGCCGTGGACCAGCTGGTCGGCCAGGAGGACTGCCACGTAGTTCAGCATCAGGCTGGTGATGATCTCGTTGACGTTGAGGCGGGCGCGCAGGAAGCCGGGGATCAGGCCCCAGGCCGCGCCGCCGGCCAGGCCGGCAAGCACCATGGCCGGGATCACCACCGGCCCTGGCGCATCCGGCAGGACATAGAGGGCGATGCCGGTCGCGGCGATGGCGCCGAGGTAGAGCTGGCCCTCGGCGCCGATGTTCCAGAGCTGCATGCGGAAGGCAATGCCGACGCCAAGGCCGGTCAGGAGGAGCGGGATGGTTTTGACGAGGGTTTCGGCGAGGCTGTAGCGGGAGCCGAAGGCGCCGGCCAGCATCGCCCGATAGACCGCGACCGGATCCTCTCCGGAGGCGAGCAGGACGAGGCCCCCGACGAGGAGCGCGAGGGCGACCGAGATGACGGGCACGACCAGGGCGGCGGTACGGGAGGGCGTGGTCCGGCGCTCCAGGCGCAGCGCGGGTGAACGCTCCGTCGAGGCCGGCAGGGTGGGGCCGCGGCTCACGTCGGCACCGCGTCAGGGGTGATGCCGGCCATGAGCAACCCGAGGTGATCCGGGTCGGCCTGGCGGGCGTCGACGATGCCCATCACCCGCCCCTCGTAGAGGACGGCGATCCGGTCGGCGAGGGCGAGGAGTTCGTCCAGATCCTCCGTGATCAGCAGGGTGGCGGCGCCCCGGGACCGTTGCTCCAGCAGCAGGCAGTGGATGGTTTCGGTGGCGCCGACGTCCACGCCGCGGGTGGGATGGACGGCCACCAGCAGCCGTGGCTCCCCGGCTAGCTCGCGGGCGAGGAGCAGCTTCTGCTGGTTGCCGCCGGAGAGGTTGCGGACGGGCGCGGAGCGGCCGGGCGCCTTGACGTCGTACTGGGCGACGAGTCGGTCGGTGAAGGCGGCCACGGCCCGGCGAACCAGGAACGGACCGCGGGAGAGCGGCGGGCGACGGTAGCGGCGCAGGATGGCGTTGTCGGCGAGGTCGGCGCCGGGCACGAGGCCGGTGCCGAGGCGGTCCTCCGGCACGTGGGCAACGCCGGCGCGTGCTACCTCGCGGGGAGGGCGGTTCGTCATGTCGGAGCCGGCGACCCGGACGTGGCCGCCGGTGACGGGACGGAGGCCGGTGATCGTCTCGGCCAGTTCTCGCTGGCCGTTGCCCGCGACGCCGGCCACGCCGAGGATCTCTCCCGCCCGCACCTCGAGATCGACGCCGCTAAGGGCGGGCAACCCCTTGTCGCCGTTGGCCCGCAGGTCGCGGATCTCCAGGATCGATTCCTGAACCCCGGCCCCGGTGCTCGGCTCGGCGGCGACGGGGCGGGTGGCGCCCGGCAGGAGGTCGCGTCCGACCAACAGGCGGGCGAGTGC
>JALYMD010000934.1 GCA_030773875.1 Chloroflexota bacterium
CGGCGGGCGCCAGCGCAGCCCCCTGGCGGGGAGAACGAACGCCGACAGGTTGGGCGGACGCAACGCTTCCCCCATCGGCGCTCGCCCTCGTCGGACCCGCCGTTGCTCTGGCCCAAGACGCCACCCCGTCTCCCGGCGTCGAGCGAGCTGCGTTCGTACCCAGCCCGGAGGAGTGCACCGTGGAGCCGCGCGAGGCCGCGTCGGTGGCGGCCCTAGCCACGCCGACCGCAGCCACCCCCGCCGCAATCGAGGAACCCGAGGTGCCATTCGGCGCCCCCGACGGGGAGCCGGCCGACCCTGAGACGGCGGCAGAGGTGAGCGCCGTGATCCGCGAGTCCTGGGCCTGCCTCAACGGGGAAGACTACGCGCGCTTCCTGGCGCTGCTGACCGACCGGGCGGCGGCGTTCGCCCTCCCGCCGGAGCTCCTGCTCCAGGTGGCGGTCGGCCTGGCGACACCTGAGGCCCCCGCGCCGGACCAGCAGACCGCCGTCTTCGCGATCCTGGACGTGGAACAGCTGCCGGACGGGCGGGTGGGGGCCTACGTCGTTGTCGACACCCCCTTCGATCCGCTGCCGGTGGAGATCAACTACCAGATCGCCGCCGAAACTGCCGATGGCTGGCGGCTCGATCAGCTCATCTGCTTCGCGGCCGAAGGCGGGCTCTGCTAGCCGACAGGTGGAAGCCCGCGGCGCCGCCGGCGAACGGCGTCGTTCGCTGTCTGCGAAGATGCCCACCTAAGCCGAGGCACGTCGGATCGTTCCGCCTCGTGTTCCCTTCCCGGTTCCAACCGGGAGCAACGTCCTCGGGCAGCACGCTCCGGGTCGTTGCTCTTGCTGCTAGCGTCCAGACGGTCTACTGTCTGCAGCACCATACGCATGGAGCCGTGAGCCTGGCCGAGGCGAGGACCATGATCGAGTTGACCCGCACGTTGCGCCAATGGTGGGCGACCGCGCGTCGCCTGGAGCATCGGAAGATCGGCCGCCCGGACCTCGCCCTGCAGATCCGGTGGGCCTTCCCCGAAGACCCGCACGCGCCGCCGGATACGCCCATCACGGTGAACTTCATCGAGGTGGATGCTGCAGTCGTGCAGGCGGAGGCCCCACTGACCGCGTGGTGGATGCCGGCCTCGCCGGGGTGGCGCGTGCAGCCGAGCGACTGGGGACGGCCGCGGCACCCGACGGTGGGGAATGCCGAGGCGGCGGTAGCGGCGGCGGAGACGATCATCCGGGATCATCAACGGCGGAGGCGCTGACCCCCCTCGGTCCTCTGCCCCCTGGGACACCGGTCATGCGGGTGACAGTCACGGGTTCTGGGTCGCGGCCGATGCTCTCTTGCTACGATGCGTCGCTCCCGCTCGCCAGGGGGCAGCCGGACGGTCCTCGTGACTAAGGAGGGGCCATGCGCCGTCTCGCAGTCCTGCTCGCGGTCGTTGCCAGCGTCCTGTTCAGCCTGCTTGCTCCCGTCCGCCTTCTGACCGGCGCTCAGGAGGGGACGCCACCTGCTGACGAGCTCGCTCCCCCCGAGCGGCTGCCCTTCGAGGCGCTGGCCATCGCCCCGGGGGTGGCGTTGCCCAGCCCGGCTGACATCGTCGTGTTCCGGTTCGATCTGGACCCCGGGGGCGTGTTCCCGTTCGACCCCGCCGACCCCTCGACCGGGGTGGTCGTCGTGGAGTCGGGGGTGCTCACCTTCCGCATCGAGGCCCCGATCACGGTTACGCGGGCGGCAACCATCCAGGCGACCCCGGCGGCGGAGGGGCCGTTCGCTCCCCAGACGGAGCAGGTTCCGGTTGGCACTGAGTTCACGCTTGGGGCGGGGGACTCCGCCGTCTTCCCCGCCAACGTCGGCGGTGAGGCCCGCAACGCCGGTCAGGATCGGGCCGTCGCTTTGGTCACGTCGGTCGCGCCGGCGTCAGGACAAGGCTCCGTCACCGGCACCCCAACGGCGGCGACGCCGACCACGTAGCTGCACGCCCCGTCCCCGGGGCACGACGGCCTCGGGCTCCGGCTCGAGGCCGTTCCGCGTGTCCACTACGACTTAAGCCATAGATCGGACAAGCCGCGTCTCTCCGGAATACGTCGCTTGGCGGATGTGCGCCTTCGGACCATCGCGCACGATGAGTCCACGCTCATCCATTGCCTGACCGGACCGACAGGAGGGACGTGCTCCGTGACGGACGAAACCACGCGCGACACCCAAGCGAGCATTCGGTGCGCTGCCTTTGAGGCCGCCTACCTGGACATGACCCCGCCGAACCCTGCGTCTCACCGCTTCGCGCTCCTCGTCGCCTGGCACGAGGAGCGCCTGCGGCGGGAGTGGGCCGCCATGAGCGGCCGGGCCGCCGGCACACTGAGGGGCGGAGGAGCCAACTTTCCCTCCGACTAGGAGGCCTGCCAGCACCACCCATCACGGCAACGGCCCTGGGCTCCGGCTCGGGGCCGTTCGCTGTGCGCGATGGGTGATAGTGACGATGTACGGAGGATGCTCGCCTGTGGTCGCCGACGCGGCGATCCGTCGTTGCGCGGAAGGGGCCGCCCGTGAACCACCTCGTCGCGCTCGTCGTCGCGCTGCTCTTGCTCGCCGTCGCTGGGCCCGCGGCCGTCCTGGGCGAAGACGGCACGCCGGCGGTCGGGACGTTCCCGGTCACCCCCGACCCGGCCGAGTGCCGGGTGACACCGCGCACGATCGAGGAGTTTCTCGTGATTAGCGCCGGGGCCACCCCAGTGGCAGCCGCGCCGGTGGCAACCGCCGTCGAGGTCCCGCTCGGCGAGGCGGCCGATGCGGAGACGGTCGCGGGAGTGAACGCCAGCGCGCAGGAGATCGTGGCCTGCTTCAACGCGGGCGACTTCCCGCGGGCCTTCTCGCTCTTCAGCGCCAACCTGCTTCGCCAGATCGCCGCGGACGGCCCGATCCGGGAGGACGCGGTGCGTGCCATCCTGTTTGCCAGGCCAGAGGTGGTGCCGGTCGAGGAGCGGACGACCCTCCTGGCGGTCACCGACGTGACGGAACTGGGCAACGGTCGGGCCGGGGCGTTCCTGGCGACCACCGACCCGCCCAGCGGGCCGGACACCATCTACGTCATCTTCGCCCAAGAAGATGACCGGTGGCTCATGCACGACGCGGTCGAGTTTCTCGTCCCCGGTGGGGGTAACGAGGAGGGCGAGGGCAGGCCGGCGGCCTAGGCGGGCCGGTCCACTGCCACGACCCTGCGCTACCAACGGCCTCGACCATCCCGCTCGGGGCCGTTCGCTGTGCGTCCCTGTTCACTCCCGGATGTCGTGACCGAATCGTGACGTGGCCGTCGTATTCCTGTCATAGCGGCTGGCTATCTTGAGGGTGCGCGAGGGACACGGGTCCCCACCGCGAGCAGCAGGAGGCAGCGCCATGTACCCCACTCTTCTCATTGCCGATATTGCCATGGCACGCAACCGGGATCTGCTCGTCGAGACGCAGCAGCATCGCCGGAGCGGTCTTGGGCGTCCTAGCCAGTCCATCCAGGCCGTGGTCCGAGCGACCTCCCGCCGGGTGGGCCACATCCGAACAAGCCGTGCGGTGCCCGAATCGGCAGCCGCCTAACCCCGACCACCGTTCCTATCCCAATCTCTTCTCCCTCTCCCTCCTCCCTTCTTCTCCCTGCCGACGGCCTCGGGCATCACGCTCGGGGCCGTTGGCATACGCTCTGCGTCGTGCCGGCTACAACACTGGGGCGGGATGAGCGTGGCAGCGCTCCGCCTTGTTGTTCCGTGTTCCGTTCCTGGCGAGCGCCGTCCTTCGGGCCGGCGTTTCGCTTGTGGAATGATCCCGTCCATGGGCGACAGGCCGCCGACAGCCGACGGCTGTCGAGCAACAGGACGTGGCAGCCGGCCGACAGGATGGGACAGTCGAGCGACAGGTCAGCGACAGGGTGAGCGACGGCCCCCTCGTGGACCTAGTGGCCGACTTGGCGGGACGGCATGAGGAACTCGCGGCCGCGGCGGCGATGTGGCAGGGTCGGGCCGCTCACCTCGAAGAGCGCTGCTTGCGCTGGGTGCCGGCCAGGACGCCCCTAGCACGGCACCAGCGGTTCTCCACGTGGTGGAAACCATGGACGCGGCTCCTGATGCCTCGGTACCATGGTGGCGGTTCTGGGAGCGGTGGCGGTGAGGTGGGGGCACGTGCTGATCTCTGGGGCGACCGGGCAGCTCGGCTACCTAACCCCGTGTGCAGATTTCGGGGTCAGTCGAGGAGGAGGACGAGTTGGAGCGGCTCGTTGCCGCGTTGGACGTTGAGGAGGACGGCGACGGTGTGGCTGAGGACCGTGCGCAACAGGCGACCGCA
>JALYMD010000935.1 GCA_030773875.1 Chloroflexota bacterium
GCGGAGGTATCCACCCAACCCGGTGTTCACGACGCCCTGGCGCGCTACCGGGAAGCGAAGACCTACCAACGGTTCTACTCCTGAGAGTCTCCGCACCAGGGATTCAACCTCTGGTCCTCGGTCAGACCGTGAAAGAGTCCGGAGAAGGCATGGCGGACCTCGGAGTCGGCGTCATTGGGTTGGGCCGGATGGGCTGGCTTCACGCGGAGCATGTCCAGGGTGCGGTCCGTGGGGCACGGTTGGTCGCAGCCACTGTCGACTCCGACCACCGCGCGCGTCTTGAGGTGAGCGGCACCGCTCCCTGCCCCCTGGTGCCGGATGCTGCGGCATTGGTTCGGGATCCACGCGTGGATGTTGTCGTGATTGCCTCACCGTCCATCGCCCACCAGGAGCACATCGCGGAAGCTGCCGCGGTCGGCAAACCGACGTTCTGCGAGAAGCCGTTGGCGGACTCAGTCGACGGAGCGATGTCCGCCATCGCAGACATCACGAAGGCCGCTATCCCTTTTCAGATCGGCTTCCAGCGCCGCTTTGATCCCGGCTACGCTCGGGCCAAGGCGTTGATCGAGCAGGGAGCTATCGGCGCCCCAGAGATGTTCCGCGGGCTCACCTGCGATCGCATGCCGCCCATTGATTACCTCCGGACAAGTGGCGGGCTCTTTCGGGATCTCGGCGTCCACGACTTCGACGCCGCGCGCTTCCTAATGGCGGATGAGGTGGTCGCGGTGCAGGCGGCCGGCGCCATCCTGATCGAGCCAGCGTTGGCTACATTCGACGACGTGGATCACGGCGTCGTCACACTCCGATTCGCCCGCGGTGGGCTTGGGGTGGTCCAGAACGCCTGGCGTGCGCCCTCCGGCTACGATATCCGGGCGGAGGTACACGGCACAGCCGGCAAGGTCGTCACGGAGCTGGATGAAGAAGTGGACACCCGGCTCTACGACCGGCAAGGCCGCGTCGTGACCCGACATTTCGAGTTCGTGGAACGCTTTCGCCCTGCCTACCGCCTCGAGCTTCAGGCATTCGTCGATGCCGTGCGTGCAGACAAACCGGTCACGCCGACGGCGGATGATGGCCTGCAAGCCCTCCTTATCGCGGATGCGGCGACAGAAAGCCGCCGTTCCGGTGCCTGGGTCAAAATCGGACGCTGAGGCAGACTGCCAAAGGGTCGGCTTGGCAAGGCAAAGAGAACTCAATCGACGAAAGACCGGCTCGGCCAGCCACCGTCAGCGCCTTGAGGATGGCGAAGTACGCTTGACGAGGGCCTCCGCTACTGCTCGGCGCGCGAGCTTGGCGCGGTCGAACCTGAACGGGCGGGCATTGAAAGCGCCTCGTCACTGAATTCGCGGCTGGCCTCGGCCATCTTTGCCGCCGCGACACGGTCGGTGTGGGCGAACTCATCCAGCTCGTGGCTCAGCTCTTCCAGCTCCTCGCCGCCGGCCATCATTCCGACCACCTCCTCACGGCTCACCTCGGCCTTGCTGAAGGTACCGTAGGACCGGCCCCGATTGAGGAGGGTGAAGCGATCGCCAATGGGGTAGGCATGATGGACATTGTGGGTGATGAAGATGACCCCAAGCCCGCGAGCCCGCGCCTGGGCGATGTAGCGAAGCACGACGCCGGCCTCTTTCACTCCGAGCGCCGCCGTCGGCTCATCCAGGATCAACACCTTCGCCCCGAGATAGACCGCGCGAGCGATCGCGACCGACTGGCGCTCGCCGCCGGAGAGGGTGCCAACGGGCTGAGCCGTGTCACGCACCTGGATCCCCATCTTGGCCAACTCTTCCCGCGTCACCCGATCGGCAAACTCTAGGTTGAAGCGTCGAAACGGTCCCCAACCTTTCGTCGGCTCTGACCCGAGAAAAAAGTTGCGTGAGATACTCATGAGCGGGATCATCGCCAGATCCTGGTAGACCGTGGCGATTCCGGCGTTGAGCGCATCGCGCGGCGAGGTGAACCGGACCTCCTTGCCCTCGATCAGGAAACGGCCCTCACTTGGTGGGTGAACACCAGAAAAGATCTTGATCAGCGTGCTTTTGCCGGCACCGTTGTCGCCAAGCAGGCACATCACTTCACCGGCGTTCACGCTCATCGAGATGTCCTTGAGCGCGATCACGCTGCCGAAGTACTTGGAAACCTCCTGAACCTCCAGCAGCGACGCCCCTTGCGCACTCATCATCGAGCCTCCATCGCGCGAGTGCGGATGTAACGATTAACGATTACAGCGACAACCAGCATCGCACCAAGCACGGCGTCTTCCCAGCCGGGATCGATTCCGGCGAAGACGATACCCTGGCGCACCATGCCGTAGATCAAAGCACCGAAGACGGCCCCGATCGCCGATCCGTACCCTCCCGTCAGCAGCGTGCCGCCGATCACCGCTGCGATGATTGCGGTGAACTCCGCGCCCCCTCCCCGGACCACATCCGCACTCTTGGCATCCAGCACTTGAATCGTGGAGACCAGCCAAGCGGCCGCCGCCGTGCTCATGAAGAGAGCAATTTTGACCAGGCTGACGGGGACGCCGACGTTGCGGGCAGCCTGAAGGTTGCCTCCGGCCCCAAAGATCCAGTTCCCGAACGAGGTCCGCAACAGCACCCAGGTGGCGACCGTAGCAACGCCGAGCCACCAGAGGATGGACACGGAGAAGTCGGCACCGCCCACCCGCAGGTTGTTGGCGAAGACAGAGCGGGCGCCCTCATAACCCGGCACGTCGTTCAACCCACCGATCACCGTCCGCCCGGTCACGTTACGGGTCACGCCAATCGTGATACCTCGGATGATGAGCAGCGTACCGAGGGTGACAATGAACGAAGGCAGTCCGGTCCGCAATACCAGGAAGCCATTGAATACGCCAATAAGAAGCGCAAACAGGAACGACGCTGCGATCGAGAAGCCCAGATTCCAGCCCTCTTCGGCAGCGAGGAGGGCCGTGATCATGCCGCAGGCGCCGATGATGGAACCGACTGAGAGGTCGAATTCGCCGCCGATCATGAGAAGCGCGACGGCGACGGCCAAGATACCCAGTTGCGCGGCGACCTCGAGGTAGTTGGCCGTACCACGCATCGACACGAAACCGCGATCCCGGGCGATCACGGCGAAGAAGACCCAGACGCCAATCGCTCCGGCAACAGCACCCATCTCGGGCCGCACGAGCAGTCGTCGTAGGGGACTGACGCTGGCCACCCGTTCGTCGCCACCAGTGATCCTCTGACCGGCAACGTTCTGTCTCACGCTCATGGCGCCCTCGGACTTATGAAGAAAGACGGCGGTCGGCAGCCGGTCTCCCCCGC
>JALYMD010000936.1 GCA_030773875.1 Chloroflexota bacterium
CCTCGCCGCCCGTCTCGGCCCCGAAATGGGTTCGGTTGCGCTTCATCCCGCCGGGCAAATGTCCGGCGGCGGCGCTCTCGACAGCGCCGGGCAAGAGAGGAACGGCAGAGGCTTGAATGCGGAGGCGAACACCGCTTTTCGCCGCCACCTCGGAGCCGTGGCCTAGCAGACCGAAGCCCGTAATGTCGGTGCAGGCGTGGATACCGACCTGGCGCACCGCCTCGCTTGCCTCACGGTTGAGGGTGAGCATCGACGCGATGGCCGCGGCGGCATGCTCAGGGGCAGCCGCTCCGTTCTTCATCGCGGTGGTGATCGCACCCGTGCCGAGCGGCTTGGTCAGGAAGAGCAGGTCCCCTTCCTTCGCACCGGCCTTGGTCAAGATGTGGTCTGGGTGGATCGTGCCGGTCACGCAGAGGCCGTATTTGGGCTCCGGGTCGGTGACGGTGTGTCCTCCGGCAATGATGCCGCCGGCTTCCCCCATCTTGCTGGCACCACCGTCAAAGATCGCCGAGAGGATTTCGCCGGGAAGATCCGCTGGAAACGCGGCGATGTTGAGCGCGAGGAGCACCTCCCCACCCATAGCGTAGACATCGCTCATGCTGTTGGCCGCGGCAATGGCTCCGTACGTGAACGGGTCATCGACGATGGGGGGGAAGAAGTCCACGGTCTGGATAATCGCGCGGTCGGCGGACAGCCGGAAGACAGCCGCGTCGTCGCTGGTTTGCAGACCGACGAGGAGATCGGGATGCATGTGAGGCGTCAAGGGGCGCAGCACCTGCGCCAGGGCCGCGGGGCCCATCTTGGACGCTCAGCCAGCGCTACGCGCGAGCGTGGTGAGGCGAATCTCGTCCCGGGTTTGCACGGTCGTTCCTTCTAGTCGTAGATCCGACAGCCGACGCCGCCGCAGGCGGAGTACCATCCCTTGATCGTCTGCGTCGATAGTAGGCTTCAGCCAGAGTAGCGTCAAACGAGGTGATTGGGCTTGTCCAGGCGGGACACATGATTCAGTACGACACGGATGCCGGTCGATTCAAGTATCGCGTGTCTGGTGTCTGCCACGACGACGGACGCATCCTCCTGCTCCAGTTCGACGGAGCGAACTATTGGGTGTTGCCTGGCGGAAAACCCGAGCTTCACGAATCGGCGTCGGACGCGCTGCGGCGCGAACTGCGCGAGGAGCTGGGCCTGGATGTCGAGGTTGGTCGTCTGCTCTGGGTCGTGGAAGATTTTTTCGTTAATGAGAATATCCGGTACCACGAGTTGGGCCTGATATTCGAGATCGTGGCAGGTCACCGTGGAGGGACCGGAGACCTCTATGCGCCTCAGTCTGGCGTTGAGTCCGACGGACGAGGTCTTCGCGTCCGCTGGGAGCCGAGCACCGCGCTCAGCACCACGTCGCTCTACCCGGCTTTTCTTCGCCGTTCGCTCCGCGAGCTGCCAGCGGAGACGACTCACATTGTGGTGCGGGGCACGGAGGAATCGAACCTACTCGGGCCGAGCACCGTCGTGCCTTGACCAGAAAGGGTGCCCCATGACCAACGGACCCGGACTGAGTATCGACGAAATCATGGCGGTCGCGCTGGAGATGGCTGGGATGCAGCGGATGCCCGACGACAGCGCGGTCTACGTTGACGGGCAGGGTCTACGCCGGGTGATGATGGGGGTGGACATCGGTGCGGCGGAATTGCTTTTGGCCCGCCAACTCGGCGTGGACGGAGTTATTGCCCATCACCCAGCTGGCGGCGCGGCGACCCTTCGATTTCCACGGGTCCTCGGGCGGCAGGTTGAGTTGATGGTCGAGGCGGGGGTTCCGGCCGAAGAAGCACGAGCCGTCGTCCAGCCGGCAATCGCTCGCGGGATGCTCCGAGCCCAAGCAGCGAACTTCGACCACACCCCTTCGGTGGCGCGGCTCCTTGGGATGCCGTTTCTCAACGTTCACCTGCCCTTGGACGAGGTCGGACGCCGGATCATGATTGAGGCGATCGACCACTACTGCGAAAACCTGGGACAGGAGCCAACGGTGGCCGACATCGTGGAGGCTCTCAGCACTATCCCAGAGATTCGGAATGCCCCGACGGGGGTGATGGTGCCTGTGGGCAGGCTAGACCGGCCGGCGGGCCGGGTCGCCGTCTTTCACGGGGCGGGGACGAACGGTGGATTTCC
>JALYMD010000937.1 GCA_030773875.1 Chloroflexota bacterium
TCGATCCGGTCCTTGACGGCGTCGAAGTCCTCCTTGTGGTAGCCGGCCATTGCCGCCGAGAGGATCTGATCTACCACTTCCCACGGATCCGGCAGACCAGGGTCCGCTTCCTCGACCTCGCAGCCCAACTCCGTGAACCGGCACGCGGCGTCCTCCGCGACCCGTCGCACCTCCGGCTCGATCGGCCTCCCGCCGAGGTCTGGGGACCACGCCACCCGGAGGCCGCGCACGCCGCCGTCGCAGGCGGCCAGGTAATCGACGCCGCTCGACCAGGAGAGGCGGTCGCGTGGGTCGGCCCCCGCCGTGACGTCGAGGAGCAGCGCCGCGTCGCGGACCGTTCGGGTCATCGGCCCGAGGTGAGCGAGGTCGCCGAAGAGCCCCGGCGGGTAGAGCGGTACCAGCCCGAACGAGGGTTTGAACCCGACGATGCCGCAGAAGGCGGCGGGAATGCGGATCGAGCCAGCCCCGTCGCTTCCCTGGGCCAGTGGCCCAAGCCCGGCCGCGACCGCCGCACCTGCCCCGCCGCTCGATCCACCCGCGGTGCGACCGTGCCGCCACGGGTTGTGGGTTGGCCCGACCAGGCGATTGCCGGAGTCCCCCTTCCAGCCCAGCTCTGGCGTGTTGGTCTTTCCAAGCTCGACCGCGCCGGCGGCCCGGACGCGCTCCACAAACGGCACGTCCTCGTCCGGCACCCAATCCGTGCTCAGCAGGGAGCCGCGGGTGGTGCGAATCCCCTTCGTCGGGGTGAGGTCCTTGATCGAGATCGGGACGCCGGCCAGCGGCCCCGGCTCTCCCCCCGGGACGTAGGCTCGCTCTGCCGCCCGCGCCTGCTCCAGCGCCAGATCCGATGTCACGGTGATGAACGCGGTCAGGCGCGGGTTGAGCTTCTCGATCCGCGCCAGGATGGTTTCGGCCACCTCCACCGGCGACAGATCCCGCTGCCGGTACCGCTCCCGCAATTCGAGCGCGGAAAGAAAGCAGATGTCGTCGTTCGCCACGTGCATCCTCCGGTCCGATCGATTCCGTGCAGAGAAGGCGGCTACGGTAACAAATCGGATCGAGGATCAGTCCCCTTGCCGGGCGTAGTGGCGGCTCGCTTGCTCGCGGAGGGCCAGCAGTCGATCGCTCCGCCGCACCGGGTACGGGACCGGGTCGGCCAACGCCCGGTGGCGCTCCGGCAGCGACCGGAGAGCGGAGAGGGCGCGATCGCGGATCTCGGTGAGGGAGGGGCTCGTGGCCACGATCTCGCCGTCGCGGACCACCGGCTGCAGGAGGCCCGTCCCATCGGCCGGTGCCGGCTCGTCGTCAAGCTGAATGACATCCCCCCCGAACTCGCCCAGGCGGTACACCCGTTTGCGGCCGGGCCAGGTGCTCTTCGTGCCCGCCAGTTTGATCCGGGCGGGATCTCCGGCGCCTTCATACCAAACGAGCTTGTAGATTGCGCCGAGCGTTCCTCCGATGCCACGACCTGGCCCCGGGCCGAGTCCCACCGCGAGGTTGCCGCCGACCCCGAAGCCGTCGACGGGTGCCCCGCTCCGCAGCAGGTCCGCGATCCGGAACTCGTCCAGATCGCCGCTGACCAGCACCCTGGTTTCGCACAGCCTGGCATCGTCCAGGACACGACGGACGTGCAGGCTGTCAGCCAGGAAGTCGCCGCTGTCAAGCCGCACCGCGACCAGCTCGTGGCCCAGCCGGGCCTCGACGTCGCGCGCCACCGCCACGGCGATGCCGATCGCCGCGTGAACGTCGTAGGTGTCGAGCAGCAGCGCGTAGCGCGGCAGGCTCTCGGCAACGGCGCGAAAGGCCTCCGCCTCGCTTGCGAAGGCCTGGACCAGGGCGTGGGGAATCGTGCCAGCGCCGGGAATATCGAAGACTTGGGCGCCAGCGGTGAACGAGGTACTGGCGCAGCCGCCGATGTAGGCAGAGCGGGCCGCAAGGTACGGGTCGTGGGCGCGGCGGAACCCGAAGTCGGAGACGACTCGACCGGCCGCGGCGTGGACGAGCCGCGCTGCCTTGGTCGCGATCAGGGTCGAGACGCCGATCGCCCGCAGCAGCCCCGATTCCAGCATCAGCGCCTCGCGGTACGGCGCCGTCACCCGCAGCAGCGGCTCGTCGGCGAACGCCACCGTCCCCTCCGCCATACCGAGGATCTCGCCGGTAAAGTGGAAGTGGCGCAGCTCATCGAGGAACGCCGGGTCATAGGGCCGAGTTCGGGAGAGGAACGCAAGGTCCTCTTCTGTGTACCGGAAATCGCGCAGGTAGGCGAGGGCCGGCTCCAGCCCGGCGACCATCATGAACGCCCCGCCGAACGGCGACGAGCGGGTGTAGAGGTCAAACGTCGCGGTGGCGTTCTGCCCCGTCCGCCAACTGACGTAGGCCGAGTCGAGGTGGTAGAGGTCGACCATCAGCCCGGTTGGTGTTTCGGACGCCGGCCACATCACACCCCTCCTCGCCCCGACATCACCCCTCCGTCAACTCACGCACCACGCGGATTCCGTTGAGCGCCATGTGATACAGGAAGACCTGGTGGAAGAAATCACCCGGGTGCGCCATGGCCCCGTCCGGCACTGCGTCGGGAGGGAGGTCGTACGTGTCCACGGCGTTGGCCGGGACCACGACCTCGAACCCCGGAACGTTGCCCGCGTTTGCGCGCAGGCGCAGGTGCATCGCGAGTTGGTAGGTGCAGAGGTCGGTGCAGTCCCCGACCACGATCGCCGTCCGCAGCTCCGGGTGTTCGTCCAGCCAGCGGTCGAACCTCGTCCCGATCGCCGGGTTGAGCGAGTTTTTCTCGATGACCACGAACCGGTCGAAGAAGGGCAACTCCTTCAACTCAGGAACAGTCTCGGCTTCCTCCGTACCGCGGACGCAATGGACCGGCCAGGCGCCAAACTCCGGCGTATCCGGATGGTGGGTGTCCTGGAGGAGCACGAAGTGGGGTACGCCAAGCTCGTGCGCCCGGCGAAACAGGTCGACAACCGGCTCCGTCAGCGCGTCGACCCGGGCCGAGGCCAAGCTGCCATGGTCGCAGAAACCAACGATCATGTCGGCGGAGAAGATCGCCGCGGTCGCCGGGTCAGTCACAATGTCGGCAAGCGGCTGCGGCTGGAGTTGCTCGTACCAGTCAGTGACGAAGGTCGGCGTGCCGGTTGGCGTCTGGACAGGACTCATCGCTGCCATCACATCCCCCTTCGACATAGGTCACCGCGGCCGGCTGACCTCGGTGGCGCGCTCGGACCACCGAAGGCAGGGATAACGGACCACAACCATCGGACCGGTCGCATGCCCGCGAGCGATCCCCGGTCGGCCACCGGGTGGGATGCTCTTGCCAGGAGCGCGGTCAAGCAGGGAGTGTGCCACCGGCCGAGGCAGATCCTGCTGTAGGCATACCCCCTCGCTTGCATCCACCTGCGACGAACACGGATCCTGCGGACAAGACCGCTGGATCGGCCGGCTGGTTGATCTCGACGTACACTTGGACCGCGCCTTCGCGAACCACCTCGTGCTCATGGAGCGCCTCGGCCTGGAGGAAGACGTGTCATTCGACCGGGAGTTCGAGTGCGGATCCGGGAACCACCGGGTCGAACGATGATCGCGGCCTCGCATCCCTGGATCTGCGTCACCTGCGGGGCGCACTATCCGGCCGGGGAGGAGCCGCCGGAGCGCTGCCGGATCTGTGAGGACGCCCGGCAGTACCTCGGCCACAACGGGCAGCACTGGACCACGCCCGCCGAGATGCGAGAGTGCCACCGCAACGCCATCGCGGAGATCGAGCCGGGCCTGACGGGGATCGTCACTGAGCCGGGGTTCGCGATCGGCCAGCAGGCCCACCTGATCCAGACCCCGGCCGGCAACCTGCTCTGGAGCTGCGTCGCCCACCTGGACGACGCGACGGTGGAGGAGGTGGAACGGCGGGGCGGGCTGGCCGGGATCACCGTCTCCCACCCCCACTTCTTCACTGGCATGGCCGCCTGGAGCGACGCCTTCGGTGGCGTCCCGATCCACGTCCACGCCGACGACCAGGCTTGGGTGACCCACCCCAGCGACGCTATCCGGCCCTGGTCCGGCGAGTCGCTGGAGGTGCTCCCGGGCCTGACCCTGATCCGCTGTGGCGGCCACTTTCCCGGCTCCTGCGTGCTCCACTGGGCGGAGGGCGCCGGGGGCGCCGGGGTGCTCTTCACAGGCGACACCATCATGGTCGCCAGCGACCGCCGCTGGCTGAGCTTCATGTGGTCCTACCCGAACCTGATCCCCCTCCCGGCCCCGGCGGTGCGTCGGATCGCCGCCGCGGTCGAGCCGTTCCCGTTCGCGCGCCTCTACGGCGGCTGGAGCGGCAGCGTCGTCGCCGCGGACGCGAACGCCGCGGTGCAGCGCTCGGCGGAGCGCTACATCGCCCACTTGGAAGGACGAGGGGCGTGAGCGACCGGCGTCCCGGACCGCGACGGGGGGCGAGCAGGTGATCCGCCAGGACTACCTGATGCGGATGATCCAGCAGCTTTCGGGCGTGCTGGCGCGGGTCGCTGGGCTGCGCGCCGACGGGCGGCCCGACGAGGCCCTGGAGGAGATCGGCGAGGCCTATGGCCGCTTCGCCGGGCTCAACCCCTCTCTCGTCCATGCCCTTTCGGAGGAGGACCTGGTCGCCCTCCTGCGCGCCCGCGGGAGGCTCGACCCCCAGCGGACCTACGCCCTCGCGGAACTCCTGCGCGAGGAGGCTGAGATCTTCGCCGAAGGGGGCCGGCCGGGGGAGGCGATCCCCCGCGACCGCAAGGCCCTCCGCCTCTACCTGGAGGTGCTGCCGGAGCTTGAGGACGCCCCCTCGCCGCCGGACCTGGCCGGTCTCGATGCGGTGCTGGCCCGCGTGGACCCGTCCGCCATCCCGACCGCCGGGCGGGAACTCCTGCTTCGCCGTTACGAAGCCGCCGGTCGGTACGACCGGGCCGAGGACCTCCTCTTCGACCTGCTCGACGCCGACGACCACGCCTCGGAGACGGCCGACCTCGCCCGGGCCTTCTACGGCCGCCTGCTTGCCCTCCCCGACGCCGCGCTGGAGGCGGGCAACCTCCCCCGCGAGGAGGTCGAAGAGGGTCTGGCTCGCCTGGGTTAAGGATCCTCCTGCTGGTGATTGGGCGCCGGGCTCCAACGGAGCCCGAGTGGCCTGCCATGGGAGCTGGTCGCAGCGCGCAGCCGGACGCAGTGGCAGCCGTCCTACGGTTCGCTTGCCCGGATGCGGCACTCGGGTCGGAGCACCCTGTCCTTCTCCATGTGCCCGGGGTCCGAACGTCCAGCGCTGCCGGCCTGCCCTGCCGGAGGGGCGCTGATCCCTCCGACCTGCACTCCGCCTCCCATAGTTACCGCAGGAGTGACCGGTTGCGGCCAGGAGCCACCCCCACAGGCCTGACTGCTATGATCGGGCGAGCCAGCGGTCTGGGGAGCGCCGGAAAGCGCCGGGTCCCTGAGGGGATCAGGTGCTTTGGACCTTCGGAAAGGAGAGGCTCGTGCGGGTCGCGGTGATGTCGGACATTCACGGGTTCAACTTGACGCTGGAGACGGTGATCGCTGACCTGGAGCGGCAAGGTTCCCTCGACGCCGTCGTGGTTGCTGGCGACCTCTGCGAAGTGGGGCCGGCGCCGGCGGAGGTGCTGGACCAGCTCCGGAGCCAGTCCGA
>JALYMD010000938.1 GCA_030773875.1 Chloroflexota bacterium
TCTCAAAGGCCAGGTTGTCGGAGTAGAACTGGGCCATGCCCACCAGCATCGTCAACATGAGCTGCCCGGCTGGGGTGGAGTAGTCCATGTTCTCCGTGAGGGAGATGAAGCCGACCCCGGCCTTGCCGAGGCGGTGGAAGGCCTCGAAGGCGACGCGGCGGTTACGGGCGAAGCGGTCGAGCTTGTGGACGACCACCACGTCGAAGCGGCCGGCCTCGGCGTCGGTGAGCATCTGGTTGAATGCCGGACGCGTGCGTTCGTCCTCTTTGCGAGCGCTGCGAGCGGGTTCCGGGTAGCGAGCGGCGATCTCGTGGCCGTGCTGAGCACACCAGGCCTCAAGGGCCCGGATTTGCGCGTCGAGGGAGTAGCCCTGGAGTTGCTCCTTACCGCTGACCCGGTAGTAGATGCCGACCCGCGTCTTGGCTCCTAGCGAATCGTTCACTTCTCACTGACCTCCCCGTCCAGCACGCGCCGGAATTCGGCCACCGTCTCGGGCTCAACCCCAAGGGCGTCGCTGAGGCGGCGGATCGTGGCGAACCGGGGCGGGCGGGCACCCCGCTCGACCTGGTGCACCGTGTAGGGCGAAACGCCCGCCTTTTCCGCCAGAGCCCGGATCGACAGGAGGCGGGCGGAGCGTGCCTGCCGCAGCGTCTGGACCTTGGCTCGTTCCATGCCCTCTCCCTGCCCTGCGTCCTCGCATCGTACTCGTAGTGTACTGCTATATGGCCGTGAAGGGAAGCTAGGTGGGGGTCGGGAGTCGGGACGGGCGTGCTTGCGGCGGCGGGCCGCCAGGATTCGCGAGTGCAGCCCAGGGCCGAACTGCTTTGCAATCCAAGACCTAGGATTGGGGTTAGCAATGGGCGTGTCAGTTTCGTGGGGCCATCGCCGTGAGCGACGTTCCACGTGTGAAGCGACCCGGGACGGCAGTCGCCCATCGTCGGTGTCCATATCAGCCATCACCAAGAGAATTAGGATGACGCCTGATATCGTTGTGGCGTGACGAACCGGTTTCTGGTAGTGGGTCAGTTTGAATCCAGCAGGCCGATGATGTCCTCGATGGTCCAAACGTGATCCGCGACCCCCGCCTTCATCGCCGGGGTCGTTTTCAGCGTGCCGTGGACCCGTGCGAAGTTGTAGTACATGAAGTGCAGCGAGACGGCGTGCATTAGGTTCTCGACCTTCTTGGAGAAGGCGTTGGTCAGGCGGGTGAAGCGGCGCATGCTCATCCGCATGGTCAGGTTCTGGCGCTCGACGTAACTGGTGCTGACGTGCGCCGGGTCCGGGTCGCCCGAGACGACGGTGGTGTCCGTCCCGATGCACGTCGGCGGGCTGTACCGCCGCTCGCTCTCGGGATCGACGCCGTAGATTTTGACGAGTTGCGCGTAGTCGATCTCGTCCCCGAACGCCCCGGCCACCGCTGTCAGGTACGCCCGGTGGCCGTCCGTGGTCAGTTGGACGCGGTTGGCGAGCCGGTCGGTCAGGTCCGCCATGAAGTCGGTGGCGTCGTCGGCCGTACGCCGTCCCACGTACCACGTCGGCACGAGCTTGGTGTCGGCGTCGATGGCCGTCCATGTCCACACGTCACCCTGGCGGAACTGGCCCTGCCGCTCGGGCGAGACGTTTTTCTCCTTGGCGTAGCAAAACGACCAGATTTCGTCGCACTGCAACCGACGGCACGGCAGGTCCCGCATCGCGCGGTCCTGGTACGCCTCGCACGCGGTGCCCAGGTCCACGAGCAGCTTGACGACGGTGTTCTTGGCCGCGTCGGTCATGCGGCAGGTGGCCCGAATCGAGTTGCCCTCGACCAGTGCCTGGCCAATCTGCGCGCGGCGTTGCGTGCTTAGCTTGTTCATAATGACCACTATACTTGAACGATCAGGCACGAACAAGAGTTAGAAGGGGACCTCCTCCAGTTCTTCGGCCTGCTCGGGATCGCTCCATCGGTCGCCGCCAAAGTCCGCGAGCGCGTCCCTCATCGGGTCTTCCAGCGGCACCGTGGCGGCGACGGGAGCGGTGCTCGGCGGCGCTACCTCCCTCGACCAGATCGCGGGGGGCACCGTGTTGGGCCCCGCCGCCCGCGAGCGTGACGCCAAGTCCCATTCACCGCCGCCCACCGAACGGAACCGCGTGTCGTGACTGAGGTGCGAGCGCACATTGTTGACCGGGTCCTTGCCCACCACTTGGACGCCGCGCTCCTCAAGCGACGCGAGGAGGTCGCGAGAGTGCATCGGACGCCCCGCGTCGCGCAGGATTTCGAACAGCGCGTTACGGGCCACCTTTGCGGCTTGTGGAGGGGTGCGCAATCCGACCGAACTCCGGCGGAGCGCGGAGCCGTCCACGACATCGGTCGCCGCCCCGTCCTCGCTGTCATCGTAGAAGGCGATCATTTGCCGGAGCCAGTTCGCGTACTGCCTCAATTGCTCAAGTCGGGCCGTACACTCTTGCACGTCGCGTTCTACGTCACGCAGCGAGTCTTGGAGGTTCTTTGCCGTACGGCGGGCCATGGTTCCCCTCCCCATCACGCAGGTCCATCAGCCACGATGGTGTACATCCCCTTGACCGCGTGCTCCGTGTCCCTATCCTTGGAGTTGGGGAGCCCCCGGTAAGGAGGCCCCCCGGAAACGAGGCGGGGGGCGTGGGATTCGAACCCACGGTGGGTGGGACAAGCACCCACGCCGGTTTTAGAGACCGGAGCAATAGACCGCTCTGCCAGCCCCCCCGAACCGATAAGAGGTGTGCGCGCGGCTGGATTCGAACCAGCGACTCGGACCCTGCGAAGGAACCGCTCTATCCGCTGAGCTACGCGCGCACGCCGAAAGCCTCAAGAGCCGGGTGGAACCTGCCAGGGACCACACCCGGCTCTTGGCGTGCATGCTACGCCTGATTTTCGCTCTTGTCTAGGGGGAACACGCTCATCACGGCCCAGTTCGTACACCCTGCAGCTTGACACCGTGTGGGATACTGAGCGTATGCCTAACCGATCAAGCAAAAAGAAGCCTATCGACCTCAACCGGCTCGCCGCCGCCATCGTGGGCGAGGCGACCGACGAGGCGCCGGCCGAGGAGCCCGACGGCCGCGACCCCAACGCCGTCGCCCTGGGCCGCAAGGGCGGCGCGAAAGGCGGTCCGGCCCGCGCTCGAACCCTCAGTCCGGAGCGCCGCCGGGAGATAGCCAAACAGGCTGCCGCCGCCCGGTGGACCAAAGCGAAGGCCGCCGAATCCGAGTCCTCTGAGTTCTAGCCCCCCAGCTTCCGCAACATTTCAAACTGACCCACTACCCGGTTTCTGTGCATCCGGGCACGAGGGGATGAATGACACTACGTATTTACGAAATGAAACACCTGTTCTAATATCGAAGAGGCTGTGCGGGTGAGTCCCGAGGGGGAAGCCGTAGAGCGCGAAGCCTGGGAACGCCGACTCCGGGCGGCTGCTGAGAGCCCACCCACGCCTTTGAGGGCGGTGGAGTTTCGAGAGGCTCTCCCGACCAAATCCAGGCCTTCGGTCGTGCTTTGCGACGACGGCCACGAGTACGTGGTCAAAGGACGGAACGCCGGGCGGTCGACGTTCAACGATCAGGTGGTCGGCCGCCTCGGGGCGGCGATGGGCGCGCCGGTCGCTGAAGTCGCCCTCGTCGATGTCCCGCTCGACCTGATCCTGGACAACTTCGACATGAAGGACATCACGGACGGCATCGGGCACGGAAGCCGTTGGATCCCGGGCACAAGCAAGGCGGAGCGCCTCTTGTATCAGGGATGGCCCGAGAATCGACCCCGGTTTGCTCTCCTCGCTGTCCTCTACGGGTGGGCCCAGGTCGAGGAGGATCACCAGTTCATCTATGAAACTGAACCGCCGCATCTCGTCCATTCTGTCGACCACGGCGACTTCTTTCCCCGGGGACCAGGTTGGTCGGTCGCATCGCTACGCCGCGCTGGGCTGCCGGCCCCTGACCCCGTCATCACCTTTGGTGCCGCCCTTGGCCCTCTTGAGCTCGCCGCCGCTACGGTCAACCTGCATCGGGTGTCAGATGGCACCATTGCGGCGGCGATTGTCGTGCCGCCGGACCTCTGGGGAGTAACCTTCGAGGAACGGGTGGCCATGGCCATGTACTTGGCCGTCCGGCGCGACACTTTCCTGACCTCGCTGACCCGCCAGCCTGCGCAGGAGTAGGACATGCCAACT
>JALYMD010000939.1 GCA_030773875.1 Chloroflexota bacterium
GTGTGAGTGATGGCGACGAGGTGATTAACGACACCGATCCGACTGACCGCGAAGAATCCTAGTCTCCCCTCCCCGCCGGCGACGAGATAGGCGAGGCTGAAGAACGGGCCGGCAGAGGCCATCGCGCGACGGCGCGATGGCCTCTCTGCGCGTGGTCCCGTTGTTACCCGGCTTTCGACGTGATGCCGAGGTTCGCAAACGCCTTCCGAAGCTCTTTCGAGGCGGATACGTGTGTCTCAAGCAGAGGGTCGTGGTGCGGCGCTGAATCGCCTCTTCAATATCCTACGATTGGGGGAACAATCCCCGGTTGCCGCGAGGGTTTTCCCTCAGGCCGCCGGTTCCTGGATCGACTAACCTGCTGCTAGGCAGCCGGTTCGGCAGGAGCCATAAAGGAGATCGAGTGATCACTCGGGATTCGGTGCGCCGGCCCGGCATTCGGATGCCGGAGCCCATGGCAACCGCAGCGAAACCAACCCCTCCCGTGGAGGCCAAGCCGGCGTCGGCCGTCCCACCCATCGCGCGTGCCCCTGGGTCGGTGGAGGAGACGGGGCTCCCGCTCTCCTTGATCGCCGATCTCGCGCTCAAGATCATCTACTTCAATGACCACATCACCGCGGGCGCCATCAGCGATCAACTCTGCTTGCGATACGGCAATATCGTCGAAGGAGCACTGACCCTCCTGCGGCGGGAGCACTTGATCGAAGCCACGGCCACCAACGCCTACAGCGAGCTCGCCTACGAGTACACCGTCACAGACAAGGGCCTCGTCCGGCTTCATCAATCCCTTGAGCGGACCACCTATGCCGGGCCAGCGCCGGTCACCCTGGAACACTACACGGCAGTGGTGAACCAGCAGGCGATCGGCGGCTCCCGGGTCAGCCCCGAGGATGTCCGCCGCGCCATGGCAGATTTGGTCCTTGAACAGAGCGTGGTTGACGCCATTGGGCGGGCAGTCAACACCGGCCGTTCCCTGTTCCTGTTCGGCCCTCCAGGCAACGGCAAAACGGTGCTGGCAGAGCACACAATTCCCCTCCTCGGAGGTCACGTCCTCATTCCGCACGCGATCACGGTCGACGGCCAGATCATCAAGGTCTTCGACCTGCACAACCACCAGCCGATCCCGGACGCGGAGGGCTGGCGGGACTACGACCGGCGGTTCGTCCTTTGCCGCCGCCCGGCTCTCGTCGTCGGCGGCGAGCTGACGCTCGACGTCCTAGACCTTGTCTATGACAGCAGCTCGAAAATCTACCAGGCACCGCTCCAGGTTAAGGCCAACGGCGGCATGTTCCTGATTGACGACTTCGGCCGTCAACTTGTGCAGCCGCGTCAACTCCTCAACCGGTGGATCGTGCCGCTGGAGAAGCGGCTCGACTACCTGACGCTCCACACTGGCAAGAAGATCGAGATTCCCTTCGACCAGTTGATTGTCTTCTCCACCAATCTGGCACCGAAGGATCTGGTCGACGAAGCATTTCTCCGCCGAGTCCAAAACAAAATCCACGTCGGTGATCCGAGCCTCGAGGCGTTCTGCGAGATCTTCCGCCGCCAGTGCGACTCCCTCAACGTGCCGTTCGATGAGCAGGGCCTCGCCTACCTGCTGCGCAAGCATTACCTCGGTCCAGGCCGTCAGTTCCGCTCCTGCCACCCGCGCGACCTCTTGCGAACGATGGTCGGTATGTCGCGCTATGATGGCGCTCCCCCGGTTCTTACACCCGAGCTCATCGACCGGGCCTGCTCGACCTACTTCGTGGACCTCTAGCAGTTCCGTTCCTTCGAACAATCCATTGACGTGCAGCACCCGTGGCTCTGCCACGGGTGCCCACGCCGTACCCGGCTGGGTCCCGACCGCCCGGCCGTCGCAACCGGATCATGTCGCATTGGCCCGCTCCCCCGGGTGCGGAACCAGTCTCCGGTACGTGACGCTCCCTCCACGCGTCATCAGAGCGTGGAGGATGACGGCGGCGCTCGACGGGATCAGCGTCACCATCCCCCGAGCCAGGGCGAAGCCGTGGGCCTCCGAGGCTGCGATGCCTTCCCGGCTCAATGACCGCCGTGCCTGTGGCGCTATGACACAAACCCAAGCCCCCTCGCTCCGAGTGGCGAGCGGACAAGTCCGAATAGGTCGAGATTGACCCAGCTCTCGGCCAAACGTCCCCCAGAGACCCGATCAATCGCAACCCCGGGAACCACCACAGCGTTGCCCGTGGGCGCGAGGCCCAAAAACGGGTTCAGATGAGTGCCATGCAGCACGAACCGGCTCACGACCCGATCTCCCTCGGCAATCAGGTCTTCGACCACCACCCGCAAATCGGGGAAGCCGGCCCAGTACTCCGCAAGGTCAATCCGGACACCCTCCGG
>JALYMD010000940.1 GCA_030773875.1 Chloroflexota bacterium
GCGGAATGCTAATAAGCGCTTGCGACGGGTGACGGCGCGCAAGCCCACACCTGAGTGCTGGTCGGGGACGGACATGGCGAGCAAGGAGGACCTACCAGCACGATGGTGACGACGACCCGGCCGCCCTGGACGGTTCTGCTGGTGCTCGGGTCTTCGGGGGTGGGCAAGACGCTTGCGGCCCAGCAACTGGGGCTGCGCCTTGGTCTCCCCTGGCTGCAAGTCGACGACCTGCGCCTCGCACTCCAGCGTAGCCGTGCCACGTTGCCGACGACGGAGGCGACGGTCGCGCTGTACTTCTTCCTGGACACGCCCGAGGTGTGGCAGCAGCAGCCCGAGAGGTTGCGCGACGCCTTGATCGCGGTCGGCAGGGTCATGTCCCCGGCGATCGAGGTTGTCATTGAGAACCACGTCGCGACGGCGGCGCCCCTGATACTCGAAGGGGACGGCATTGTGCCCTCCCTCCTCGTCAGACCCGCGGTGCGGGAGCACGTCGCGAGTGGGCGAGTGCGGGAGGTCTGCCTGGTCGAACCCGACGAGGCCGCGCTCTTCGCCAACATGGCGGCCCGGGGGCGCGGCTTTGCCGAGCGGTCCGAGAGCGAACAGCAAACGCAGGCCCGGTCCGCCTGGCTCTATGGCCACTGGCTAGCCGCCGAGGCGAGTCGGCATGGTCTCCCGGTATTGGAGCCGCGACCGTGGGAGACGTTGGTAGAGCGGATCGCGAGGGCGTGTCACTGAGGCGGGTCGGCACACCCACGCAGGTGGGTGTGCGACATGTTCGATGACGCTGAGATATGGAATCGATCCTTGAACGTTCATCGGTCAGTCGCTCCAAGGCACTCACTGCACTTGATGGCGTACCCAATCAAGGCCAGCGTGTCGTCCATATCGACCGACGGGTCATCGGGCCGCCACCTGAGGGCTCGTTGGATGAGTCCCACCCAGCGCTCCCCGAGAGCGACCTGCGCCCAGTCTGCCGCGACCGGCTTCGAGACGACGGTGCCCTCGTGGAGCGTATAGAGCGCCCGGCACATCGTGAGCACGGCGAAGGCCTGGTACTCCCGATCGTGCACCCACGCCGGATCCTGCATCTTCGGCAACCACCACTCACGGAGGATTGCCCGCACCGCCTGCCGGAGGTCGTCTGGCCCGACCGGGTCAATCAGGGTTCGTGGATGCGGGCCGGCGAGCGCTACCCCTTGCTCCCGGATCAAGTGGCGTTGGATCACCCAGTCGCTGTGATGGTGACGCACCCCGAAGGGCTGACCCACCCCAATCGATGGATGGCGGGCGTGGGCTGGGTCGTAGCGGCGGAGGGCGCGCCGCGGGAGGAAGGGCCCTTCCAGTCTCGTAGCCCACGGCGAGGAGCCGACGGCGATCTCTGCGTGCATCGCCGCCAACGCCGGCAGTAACTCGTCCGAGAGCTCGTCGGTCGTGACGACGAGAAAATCGATGTCGCTGCGCTGGGGGTCGAAGTGTCCGCTCGCGAGCGAGCCGTACAGGTACATGCCAACCACTTGCAGGCCCAAGATGGTCTGCACACGGGCAAGCACCTCATGCAGCACGGCGTTGACGTCGGGGTATGACGTGGGATCGGTTGCATCGGTCGACATGCAGGTGCATCCCCTATGAACATCCGCTCGTCGGCCCCGGGAATTGCAGCGCTGCAGCGCTTGCTCACACCGGCCACCCTCGCGCAGGCCTTCTCGTTCAACCCCTGGGCCACCCTCTCTTCATTGGGCTAGGGCTTGACGGCCCAGAGGTAGGCCACGGCCACCGCGAAGAGCCCCTCCCCCCGCTCCACCAGCGGCCGCAGGTGCGCCACGAACCGGTCGGCCTCTTCCGGGTTCAGCGTTTCTGCGATCGCCTCCGCCAGGGTCGGGGCACGGGGGTTAGGGGCGCTGTGGGCAAAGGTCTCCCACCGTTGGGGCTGGTGCCGGGTGCGGTCCACTCGGAGTTCGAGGTGCAGTTCGCCGAACCCCGCCTCGTCGACGAACGCCACGAGGTCACGCTCATCGAAGTCGAACATCGGGTCAGTGTCGCTTGGCTGGCGCCGCTCGTAGGCCGTGCCCACCCGCTCGGCCAACTCCTGGACTGGCGAGACGTGGTAGCCGCCGAAGCGGTCGGACGGCTCGCGGTGGGTGAGGCGGTTGATCGGCTCGTAGAGGGAGATTCGGCCACCGGGTCGCAGGACCCGGAAGAACTCGGCGAGGGCCCGCTGCTTGGGCGCCACGTAAGCCAGAACCGAGCGGGTCGTGACGATGTCCACCGAGGCGTCGGCGATCGGGACCAGGTCCTCCGCCGGGGCAAGGACGAAACTGGAGCGGTCGGCCACCCCCATCTGCTTGGCAAGGGCCTGGGCGTGGTCAAGGAGGTCCGGGGAGATGTCGCTGAAGACAACCGTGCCGTGCCCGCCGACCCGCTCCAGGGCACCGAAAGCGATCAGCCCATCGCCGGTGCCAACGTCGAGGAGTGTCTCGCCCTCCGCGATCCCGCTGTTATCGAGGACCCGCTCCCGGACCTTGACCAGTCGGTGGATGGTGCGCTGCAACCCCTCCGGATCGTCGCCGTGGCGGCGGTGGAGCAGCCACTCAGCCCACGCGTCACGGGATGATGCCCGCACCCGTCATCCCTCTAGCTCATCACGGTCCTCGGATCGATGCCCCGATCTGCACGGTCTGGCCCACAGCCATATCGACTGGGCCGTGTTCATTCCAAGGGGTCGATATCGGTTTGCCGGCATTCGTAAGTCCCACCGCCCTCAAGCGGCGCGGTTCGCCGTGGCACCGCCTCAACAAGGATAGCCATCGCGTGGAACCGGGAACGAGGTGCGCTAAGGAGGAATGATATGACTGAGGACTGGCTGACAACCGAGCGGGCGCAGGTCTTGGTCCAATGGGCGATGGAGCGTGATGCCCGCATCGTCTCCGCCCTCTATCAGGCTGTGTTGCGGCATCCGAACCGCGAAGAGTTCCTGGACCACGCGAGAGGCCAGCCACCTCCTGTTCGCGACGATCGACGCCGCCCCCGTGCGGTTCGGCATCCTCAACCGACAGTGCTTCGACCACGTCCTCCTCGCGCTCCTCGTCGTCCACCCCGACTCTCGGCGGCGCGGCGTTGCCACCACGGTCGTGCGGCGCGTCGAGGCGATCTGTCCGTCCGAGAAGCACTTCACCTCGACCAACGCCTTGAGCGCGACAATGCAACGCCTGTGCGAAAACGAAGTTCTGGAACTTATCGCTTTCTTCGTGTCCGACCGGGCGGGCTTTGTCAAGGAGGTGAGTACAAGATCGACGGCGGGATGTGTGCACAACTCGGCGTCCATGTGCCTGCGGTGGACCGATCGGGACGAGGCGGCTTCAGCCGGTGCAGAGGTCTGATG
>JALYMD010000941.1 GCA_030773875.1 Chloroflexota bacterium
GAGAGTTGATACCTATGCCCGACGTTGGACTCACCTTTGCCCGGCCCACGGCCCTCTGGCTGCTCGCCGCGCTGCCACTCTTCCTGCTGCTTGGCAGGAGCCTCGGCCGGCGCCGGGGAATGCCGCGGGCAGCGCTCTGGCTCCGTCCGCTGGTCATCCTGCTGCTCGTGGTGACGCTCGCCGAGCCGCTCCTCACGCGCGGCGGCGGGGCGACTAGCACGGTCTTTGTGGTTGACCGCTCTCGCAGCCTCAGCGGTAGCTCCGGCAGCCAAGCTCAGTCCTGGGTCAGCGATGCGCTAGCCGCGGCCGGCGAGGCGGATCGGGCCGCGGTGGTCACGTTTGGGGAGTCCCCTGTCCTTGCAGCGCCGGCCCAACCTGCAGCCCAAATGGGTGGCTCCTGGGAGGATGTGCAGCTGCCAGAGCAGGGCCGAGAGTACACGGACATCGCTTCCGGACTGGCCCTGGCGCGCGCACTGCCACTTGGAGGGGCGCGCAGGATCGTGCTCCTGAGCGACGGGGCGGAGAACGTGGGCACCGCGCTGGAGCAGGCGGGACAAGCCGCCGCCGACGGCACGCCCATCGACGTTGTGCCACTTGAGGGGGTGGCGGCAGGGGACCTGCGGGTCGAAGGGGCGAACGCGCCCGCGCTCACCTGGCAGAACGAGCCGTTCACCGTCCTCGCCAGCGTCGCCACCGGGAGCGGAGGAACAGGGATCGTGGAGCTCTGGGTGGATGGCCAGCGACGCGAAACGCGCCCCGTCACCTTCCCCCCCGGACGAAGCTCCTATGCCTTCGGCGTTTCCGACCTGGCACCAGGATTCCACGCGATTGACGTCCGCGTCCTAGGTACGGATGTGGCCGACACGCACCCAGAGAACAACATCGCCCCCCTGGCGCTGGTGGTCCGCGACAAGCCAAAGTTGCTGTTGGTAGCACCAGACACCATCGACCCCGAGTTCTTGCGCGGCGCGCTTGAGCGCAAAGGCGCCGTGATCACCTCCATGCCCCCGGCCAAGGTGCCGTCTCGCCTATCAGATCTCGGTGCCTACGACGCCGTGATCCTCGACAACGTGCCGGCCGATGCGCTTACCCTCGATCAGCATGCCGGCCTGCAGGAGGCCGCCCGCTCCCTAGGGAGGGGGCTCATCGTCATCGGCGGCACCTCCAGCTACGGACCAGGAGGGTATGGTGGCTCTCCCCTTGAGGAAGCGCTGCCGGTGACGGTCAAGGTCACGGACGGCCGCCAACGCCAGCGCATCGCCCTGCTGCTGATCATGGACAAGTCCGGCTCGATGAGCTACGACCCGCTTGGGGGAACCAGCAAGATCGAGATGGCCAAGGAGGCGGTCCGCCAGGCAGCCCAGTCGCTCGCCGTCGGCGATCAGGTCGGCATCTTGGTGTTCAGCGACACCCAGCAGTGGACGCTCCCGATGATGACGATCGAGGGCGACGCCGACCGCGCGAAAATCGACGCGGCCGTCGCAGGCATCACCGCCGATGGGGGCACCGAGATCCATCCTGCTCTCTCGGTCGGGTTCGATGCGATCCGCAACGTCGACGCCGATGTCCGCCACATTGTGCTGCTCACGGACGGCAAATCCCGCACCGGCAGCCGGGAAAGCTACCAGCGTCTCATCGACGACGTGATCGGCGATCGGACCACGCTCTCGAGCATCGCCATCGGCGACGACGCCGATCAGGAACTGCTCCAGTTCCTAGCCGACGAGGGCAACGGGCGTTACCACTTCACGGACCGTTCCGAAGACATCCCAAGACTCGCGCTCGAAGAGGCGCAGAGTGCAGGAAGCCAGTCGGTCCTGCGCGGCAACTTCCGACCCATTCAGAAACAGCCGAGCCCCATCCTGCTCAGATTCGATCCCGAGGAACTGCCGAATCTGGATGGCTACGCCTTCGCCGAGGCCAAACCCGACGCTCAAATCGACCTCACGAGCGATCGGGATGACCCGGTCCTCACTAAGTGGCAATACGGCCTCGGCCGGGTCATCGCGTGGACCGCCGACGACGGCGCTGACTTCGCTGCCGCCTGGCCCACCTGGCAGCGGTACGACGAGTTCTGGGCCGGCATGGTGCGCTGGGCACTGCCAGACCCAGAGAACCGCCCGATCCAGGTCAGCGTCGAGCGGGACGGACCGGAAGCGCTCGTGACCGTTGACGCCGTCGGGGAACAGGGTGACTTCGTCGACCTAGCCCGAACCACCACGACAATCACCACCCCGGGCGGCGCGGTGGATGCCGAGCGAGAGCTCTACCAGACGGGACCAGGCCGATACCAACTGCGCGTCGGGGCGCCGGAACCCGGCGCCTATCGCGTCGAACTGCGCCAGGCGCGTGGCAACGAGATGGTGACCGAGTTAGCCGGCTTCGCCGTTCCCCCCTCCCCCGAGTTGCAGCCGGTACCGGGTGCCGACGCACTGCTCCGAGCCATCGCCGCGCGAACCGGCGGCCGAGTCCTCTCTATGGAGGAAGCAGACCAGGCGTTCGCCGGCGGCGGCTTGACGGGCGAGCCGCTTCGCACCTACCGGCCGCTCTGGCCTTGGCCGCTGGGACTCGCCCTCCTCGCCCTTCTGGTCGAGATCGCGGCCCGGATGCGCTTCTTCCCGCGACTTCCCCGGCTTGCGCGCACCTAACCTGACTCCCGTTTATTCGCGTATCGTTATGTCTACCAGATCGACTCGTCCCTCCGCCGTGGCGCAGCCACCTCGCCGATCAGGTCTCGCTCGCAGGCGCGAAATCACCGCTGGGCGCTCGTTCCCTTCGGTAGTCGGCTAGACTGCAGCAGCGACCAGCAGTCCGGCGCCCCGGACGTGTGAGACGAGCGACGGCCGCGTGATCACGATCAAGCTGCATTCCCGAAACGATCAACTTTGGGACGATCTTCCTGTCGAGGAGATCAGCGACCGCCTGTGCCATCAGGACGAACTCTTCTGGGTCGATGTCGTATCGCCCACCCCGACCGACCTCCGCCTGCTCGCCGGGGAGTTCGGCTTCCACCCCCTGGCCATGGAGGACACCGCCAAGCGTCACCAGCGCCCGAAGGTTGACTTCTACGACGGGTTTCTGTTCATCGTCTTCTACGCGATGGAGACTCGCAACGGCCGACCTCAGACGGTGGAGATGAACCTCTTTGCGGGCAAGAATTACCTGGTTACCGTCCACTCGGAGGACGTCCCGGCGATCGTCAAGACGGCCGACCGTTGGAAACAGCGGACACCTAATCTCGACAGCCAGGGTATCGGGTTGCTTATCTACTCTCTCCTAGACGCCATCGTGGATGACTACTTCCCCGTGATCGACGACCTCACTGAGCGGATCGAAGATCTGGAGGCGGCCGTCTTTGAGCGGTTCGACAGCGATGCCCAGGCGGACATCTTCGGCCTCAAGAAGGACCTCCTTGCGGTTCGCCGCATCTTAGGACCGGAGCGCGACGTGATGAACGTCCTCGTGCGTCGCGATTCCCCGGTCTTTGGCGCGGAGACGATCGTCTACTTCCAGGATGTCTACGACCACATTCTGCGGGTCACCGATGCCGTCGATACCTACCGGGACCTTCTCTCCAGCGCCCTGGACGCCTACCTCTCGGTGACCTCGAACCGCTTGAACCAGGTGATGAAAACGCTCACTGCCTCCTCGATCATCCTTATGAGCATGACCCTCGTGGCCAGTATCTACGGCATGAACTTCGTCCACATGCCCGAACTAAGCTGGGACCTTGGCTACGCCTGGGCACTTGGGCTGATGCTGGCCATCGGCCTCACCGTATTCCAAGTCTTTCGCCGCATCGACTGGCTCTAAAAATCGTTTTATGTCACCTCGCGCTCTGTCATTCATCCCGGTCCACCTGAACGATCCGAATCCTTCCCCTATGACACTGCGTCTCGCATTATCAGAACCTATCGTGACCTATCACTGTCCCTCACGCACGACCAACGACCTCCATTCCTTGCAGGTCACGTAGCATCACGGTTGGATGATTCACGGGTAGCAACACTGGACGTTCGGCTCCCCTCTCGCGTCCCTCCCACAGCAGCTATGAAACCGCACTTGATACCGAGTCGCCGAAGCAGGCCCATCCCAGCCGATCCCGTGGCGTCGCGACTAGTGCCCAGGGATGAGACGTGAATCTCAATCGGGTCGACCGGGTGTGTCTGATGAACTTGCCGCTTAGGCGCCTGAAGGAGCGTCCACCCGGGTAGACGACGGGACGGGTTTCGCATCGGCATGGAGTACGGTCGTGAGCCAGCGGGCCGCGTCTGCAGTCCAACTCGGGATGGCTTCAAAAAGGCCGTGCCCAAGCTTCGGATACCAGAGCAACGTCGCATCCTCGCCAACCGCTGCCGCCAGGCTGACCGCCTCAGCTGGCGGCACGACGAGGTCCCGGCCGGCGCCTAAAACGAGCAACGGGGCGCGCAGTCTCCGTACGACACCCGGCAGCGCGAAAGCTGCCGCGAGGTCCGCAAGCTGCAGGTCAGGCGACATCAGTGCCGTCAGCTGCCCGACTGCCAAGGCGTTTGCCCGGTCGTGCCATTGGCCGGCGTCGTATGGCGGAGTAACCGCCACGACCGCCGCCACCCGGCGGTCGTGAGCTGCGGTGCGCACCGCCATCGTGCCGCCAAGACTTACCCCGACCAGGGCTACCCACCGGGGGTCCAACGCAGCGTCGTCCGCCGCCAAGGTGAAGACGCCATCCGTCACATCGTCGTGGTCGGCACGCAACGGACCTAGATCGTTCGCCTCTCCCGTGCCGGGCGAGTCGACCGCGAGAACGGCAATTCCCCGTTCGAGAAAAGCCTGCGACCAGAGCACGACCTCCTCTTTCGCGGTGGTCGCGCCGTTGAGAAACACGGCGAGCGGCCAGGGTTTGGCAAAGGCAACCGGCAAGACCAGGTATGCGGGGAGCGTTGTGTTGCGCCACGGCAGCAGGAGCCGGCGCATGGGCGGAGCGAGGTGCGGGACGCTTTGGGAGAAAAGAGAACTTGCATTCGCCCGGAGAGTGCGGGCCATCCGAGGGTCGCTCCAAGACTGAAAGTGGGCAATGTGATAACAGAGAGCGGCGCAGCGGCGCGCATAAGCCATCTCTGTCTCTTGGTCGCCGGTCCCTTGGCGACGGGCCTCACCGAGGTATCGCTGGGCTGTGGCCGTCCATGCCTCTGGCCACTGAGCAAGGGAGCGGATCTCGCCTAGGGTCCGGATCACATCGTCCTCAGGCAAGCCAAGGGAGAACAGGCGCGACCGCACGGAGCG
>JALYMD010000942.1 GCA_030773875.1 Chloroflexota bacterium
GTCCTGACGATCGTGGTGCTGGCCGAAACCGGTCTTCGGCTGTGGCTAGGCGAGGGCTTTGCCGCCAAAGGGACGGGCGTGCTTCAGTGGCTCGCCATCGGCGTGCTCTTCAACAGCCTCGCCCAGATTCCGTTCGCGCTGCTGCGGGGGACGGGCCGGGCCGATCTAACGGCGCGCTTTCACCTGATTGAGTTGCCGCTCTACGTGGCGGCGCTCTGGGCGCTGGTGAACTTCTTGGGTCTGGAGGGCGCGGCCATCGCCTGGAGCCTGCGTGCGGCACTCGACATGGCGCTCCTGTTCGCCGCGACGGGGCGTGTCCTGCCCGGTCCCACGACCTTGCCGTGGCGGGGGCTGTTGATCCCAGTCGCCGCAGGGCTCGCCCTCGGCTTCGCGGCGCAGCCCGCAGCGCCCGCGTTGGAGGCGGCCTTCCTCGTCGTGGCGCTTCCCTGTGCGGCGGTCGCAGCCTGGACGTGGCTCCTGACGCCGGAGGAGCGCCCGCTCGTCCAGCGCCTGTCCCAGGCGGCCCTTCCCCGGCGATCGTGGGCCCGGTAGGGAGCCATGATGATCCGGCTGGAGGGAGGACACGAACCGGTGGCGACGATGAGGTGCCTGGCGCGGCTGCTGGTGTTCCTGTTCGCCGCCAGTATCCCGCTGACGAACGTCTCGCGCTCCTTCCTGGGCGGCACGGGATCGGGCGCGGAGGTGCTCTTGCTCGGGATGGCGGGAGTGGCCGTGGTCGCGATCATGGAGGATGGACTTGTCGTTTCCAGGTCCGTGGCCTTAATGACCGCCTTCGTCCTGCTCTCCCTGGCCGCATGGTTTTGGCATGGTGCCGCCCACCTCGGGATCGCGGAGCAGGTGCGCCTGGACGGGGTGATCCGCCCGCTCGAATACTTTGCCGCCTTTCTCGCCGTCTTCGTACTCGCCCGAGAAGCCCGAATCAGAACGGCGCTCGTGGTGGGGCTCTGGACCGGCTGCGCCGTCGCGGTTGCGTTTGCACTGGTGCAGTGGCGGCTCGGCCCCAATGCAGCCTGGTTTTGGTCTTGGGGGCCGCCCTGGGCCAACCTCTATGGAGAGACGGGCGAGTTCCGAGTCTGGGGCTCGATGGGCAACCCCTTGGAGCTGGTGACCTACCTTGCCCCGTTCCTCGGGCTCGCGGCGGCGCTCGTCCGAACGCAGGGAGGCCGAGCCCAACGGTTCTATCTGGGTATGCTTGGGCTCCTGCCAATCGCGATGATCGTCACGGGATCGAAGTCGGCACTGCTGGTCGTCGGGGTCGCGCTGGTGGTTCTGCTGCGCTCGGGGAGAACCTCGTCGTCGATCCCGGCGCTCGTGGCCGTGGGGGTCGTCGCTGGGGTGGTGTGGTTGTCCGGCGCGACGGCGGTGATCCAGGAGCGAGCTGCCGGTGGCATCCTCGCGTCCGACAGCGCGACCCAGCGGGGCTACGTGATCCGGGCGGCACTTCGCGTCATCGCGGATCACCCCTTGCTTGGCGTCGGCCCCTACAACTTCTCAGATGTCTACGCCGCATCGTACTGGGTGAGAGGCGCCAGCCGAGAGGAAAGCACCTTCTCGCCGGAGAATATCCTGCTCATGACGGCCGGGGAGGTCGGCATCCCGGCGGCGATTTGCCTGGCAGGGCTCACCTTGCATGGGATCGGAGCGGGATTCCGGGGGCGACGCGACGAGGCGCCGGGGCTGTCCCTGCCGGGGCCGGCCTTATCCGTGGGGATCATCTGTTACACGCTCATGGGCATGATCCAGCCCGCGACGGCGGTCGCGACAAACCTCCTCCTCTTTTCGTTGTTGGGCCTCCAGGAGGCGCTCCGGGTCGGGGCACCGCGAGCGCGGACGGTTGCCGGCTCGCCTCGTCCTGAGTGTGCTCTCGGCGGTTCGACCTTCTCACATGCCTGAGCCTCGCCGAGTAGTCCTGGAGGAGATTCTAATACCAAATCTGTCCGCTCGGTTGTTCGCCCCCCGGGCATCCGTCTCCGTGCCCGGGGACGCATCCCCGGGCTCACCCCACGAAGCGCCTCTAGGGCTGAGCACGGCCGGCCACGGGCGGCCACGCGAGCAACGGAGTTCCGCATGATTCTCTCCCTGGACATCGTGATCGTCAACTGGAACAC
>JALYMD010000943.1 GCA_030773875.1 Chloroflexota bacterium
CGTAGGATGACTCGTTCATGTCCAGCTTGATCTGCCGGGGCGGCCGCTCCTGCTCGTCCGGCAGCTTCGCCGGCACGTAGGCGCCGCCGGCGCGGGCGCCCGGCCGAACCAGCCCCTCAACATCAAACGCGACCCGGGTTTGGACCACGGAACCCTCCGACGGTGCGATCGCTCGGCAGCGCCCTGCTGCCAACCGTCGCAAGAGCGAATCGCCACGGGAACGAGGCGACAACGAGCGAAGCCATCGCCCATTGTAGCCGCACGGAGCCGGGGACCGACCGCTGAGCGGGCTACAGCAGCAGCTTCTCCAGGGATGAGACGAGAATCTCTGTGGCGCCGGCGGCACGCAGGCGCTCAATTGACTCCCAGAACGCCTCTTCCTCGATCGCGGTGTGGACCGCGACCCAGCCGGGATCGGCGAGAGGCACGATGGTCGGGGCCTTGAGACCCGGGACCACCGCGCGGATCGCGGGCAGCGCCTCCTCCGGCGCGTTCATCATCACGTACTTGAACCGCCGTGCCGCCCGCACCGCGTCGATCCGCATCAGCAGGCGGTCGATGCTGGCGCGGCGTTCGGGGTCGGCCAGGGCGGCCTGGTTGGCCACCAACACCGCCTCCGAGTCGAGGATGGTCGCGATCGGCCGGAGGTCGTTGAGCAGCAGGGACGAACCGGTGGCGGTGAGATCGACGATGGCGTCGGCAAGCCCGAGCGTCGGCGCCACCTCGACCGAGCCGCTGATGGTGATGATCTCCGGCGCCGCGTCCATCTCCTCAAAGAAGCGGCGAACCGAGCGCGGGTAGGAGGTCGCGATCTTGGCGGCGGCGAGGTCGGCCACCTCCTGGAACGCCGAATCGCGCAGCACCGCGACCACCAGCGAGCAGTAGCCGAAGCCGAGCGGGCGCAGCTCCGCCACCGGCAGCCCTTCCTCGTGGACCAGGTTGCGGCCGACGATCCCGAGATCCACCGTGCCGAGGCCGACGTACTCGGGGATGTCGTCGTCCCGGCCGTAGAGGATCGAGAGCGGAAAGTTGCGGCAGCGGGAGAAGAGGCGCTGGCCGTAGCTCTCGAAGTCCAGCCCGATGGCGTGGAGCAGGGAGAGGGTGTCCTCGGTCAGGCGCCCCGAGCGCTGGATCGCGAGCTTGAGCGTGCCGCCGCCGGTTGAATTGAACGCCATGGGGGGTGAATGGGCCTCCTGCGGCACCGGGATGCCTTCGTGGGATCATCGCTACGGATCGAATGTCGCTCCCGCCTGTGTACCACGATTGTGACGTTTTGCACAGGAGCAGCCTGTGTCGCCGACGACCTCCGCGAGGGGTTAGACAGCGTCTCATCAGTGCGTGAGCAGGATGACCGCGTCGCCCAACTGCGCGAACCCGGGTTGATTTCCGCCGGTCGCTCGCGACGAAGCGCCAGGCTTCCGACGCTCGAACGCCTGGCGAAGAACACCTGGTCGATCTTCCGGCGCCTCTTGTAGAGCCATTGCGTGGGCTCGTCCTGGGTCGTGTTCCTCTTCCCGTTGCGCCGGTCTCGATGTGGCCTGCCGAGCTACGGGAAGATGGTGTTGAGGTAGAGCCGTTTGACGAGTTCCCGCCGGCCCCGTACGCCGACTTTCTCGAAGATATGGGCGAGATGATCCTTGACCGTGTACTCAGAGATGTAGAGGGCCTGAGAGATCTCCTTGGTGGAGGCCCCGCGCACGGCCAAGTCGACCACGTCTAGCTCGCGGGGGCTAAGCCCATAGCCGCTCGCGGTGAGGCGCAGAACTTCTTTTGGCCCGGCCGGCGCGATGATCACCACCGACTCAGACGGGCGGGTGTCGGTCGGCTCGGTTCGTGAGGCTTGCAGCGTTAGCCAACGGCCCGAGCGTCCCCGCACGCGGAGTTGCGGACTGCTATTGAGCTCTCGATCCGTGTCAGGCTTCAGGGCTCGCGTGAGCGCGCCCAACACCGTCCAGAGCGGAGTCGGGAGGCCCTCCCCCTCTCGCCACCGTGCGCCGAGGTCACCGAGTTCGTGCAGCCGGCGTTCGGCCGCCGCATTGTGCTGCACGACCATTCCCCGCTGATCGAGCACCAAAACCCCCGCTGCGTCGTCGCTGTCGTGGACATCATGGAGCTCTTGGTGGAGGGTCGCCGCTCTGAGTCCGGCGCCCACGTGCGGGGCTACCCTGCGGATGAAAGCAACCTCGCGAGGGTCGAAATCCGGGCGTCCCTTCTCACGGTTCAGACACAGGCCGCCCCAAAGTTCGGTGCCCGTGCTCAACGCGCCGCGCAATTGGTAGCCGAACCCGGCCGGACCGATCAGCTCTCGATACCGCAGGGCGCGCTCAAGGTGTCCGCCCGTGGCCTCCGAGAGCAGCCCGACCGAAATGCGATTTCGCACCATCCAGTTGAACTCGAGGACATCGTCCTCAAAGCAGACGTGTTCGAGGAAGACGCGAAGTCCTCGCTCGTCCCCCATCGCTTCGACGAGCGCGTCGGTAATGAGACCACTCGAAGGATCCATGGTGAAGGCGACGTAGCCATCAAACGGGACGGCGCTCCTCATCCGCTCGGTCACCCGCTCGCGCAGCGTCGCGGGGTCAAGTCCCGCATAGCAGAGCCGCTTGACCTCGGTGAAGAGCCGGTCGTTGGCGAGATCCATCGCATTCATGGCTCTGTACCCCGAATAAGGCTGCTACGGCCCCAATCCAGCCGATTAACCCCGCCCCCATTGTAGTGATGACGGAAATCCCCCAAACGAGGGATGGGCCTGCCTCTCAGAATTGGATAACGTCAGGCCGCAACGTGATTGTGGTGGGGCGTGCAGGATGCCCCTCTCGGAAGGAAAAGGAGGATAAGAACGTTATGACCGCGACACCGAACGCACTCGTCGTTAGCCATCAGCCCGCTGGTGATGGGAGAAGCGGAATGGGCAATCCGACGACTGGAGATGCCGTCCGGCAACCTGTGAATGTCGTCCAGCAGTGCTACGAGGCGGTCGGCCGTGGGGACGTCCCCGCGGTGCTCGACCTCCTGACCGACGATGTGGAATGGACCCTCCAGGGCCCCTCCGTGATTCCGTTTGCCGGCTCTCGCCGCGGGCGGGGCGGCGTTGCGGAGTTTTTCTCCTTGGTCGGGGACACCCTCGAGTTCCACGAGTTCCAGCCTCGCGAGTTCGTCGCGCAGGGCAACACCGTTGTCGTCCTGGGCTACGAGCGCAGCCTCGTCAAGCCGACGGGTCGCACGTTCGAGCAGGAGTGGGCACACATCTACACTCTCAGGGACGGCAAGATCGCCAGGTTCCGGGCGTTTGAAGATACGGCAACCCTTGCAGGCGCATTCAGTGCCGGCTGAGCTCAGCGTGCAAGCGGAGGAAGACCGGGCCGGTCCGCCCATGTCAGAGGCGCTGAGGCTCGAAGGAGCAACTCAGGGGCGGTGTTCGAGCGGCGAAGGGAAGACATGCGGCTACTGGCCTGCGCCGCCTGGATATCCGAGACGACGCCTGGGTTTCAAGGGCCTCCCGGCAATTGAGCGTTCAGGGCAACGGTCTGCGACCAGCAGATCACTCACATTTGGGCAGCAAGTCGACTAGGGTGTGTCTTCAAACGGGCAACCAGAGCCGGATGGCAGCGAGGGTGAGCAAGGCATGGTAGGTCTCCTCCAGTTTCTCGTACCGGGTAGCGATGGCCCGGTGCTGCTTGAGCCGGTTGA
>JALYMD010000944.1 GCA_030773875.1 Chloroflexota bacterium
GGAGACGCTGGGTCCGGTGGGAGGGACGCGACTGTTCCCTCGCCCCTGCCCTCTCGCGCCATTCCATCACCCATCACCTATCACCCAGCACCCGCCGAGTCCTTAGCTCTCGGCAACGGGCGGAGCCACGGCCTCCGGGGCCAGCGTGTTCACGCGCTCGGCCTCGAAGGTGTCGCCCTGCTGTGTGAGCTTGACCTGGAACATCGGTTGGAGGAGCGCATGATCCTCAGGTCGCACGGTGTACTGACCCTTTACCCCGTCGAACTGGTACCCCTCCAGCGCTGTGATCATCTCGTCGACATTGGCCCCGTCGGCCGCCTCGACCGCGTGCACGATCATCTGCGCGCCAGCGAACCCATCCGGCATGAACAGGTCTGGTACTCCCCCCTCCGCCTTCATCCGGTCGACCAGGAAGGTGTTAGCCTCAGTGTCCGGCGCCTGGTAGATGTAGTGGGAGAGGAAGGAGATCTGCTCGGCCGCCGGGCCAAAGACCGGGTAGGAGACGCGCTGGTCGAGACCGGTGACTACGCGGGTTGCTTCCAGCACGCCTTGGTTGGCGAGGGAGGTGTACATCGGCGTGGCCGTGGCGCCGGCCCAGGCCACGAAGAGGAGGCTGGGCGCTCGGTCCAACACCTGCTGGGCGAAGGGGGCGAAGTCACGAGCATCCTGCGCCACCAGCAGATCGTTGACGGTCGCGCCCTTCTCGCCAAAGACCGCCTTGACCGCCGCGACATTGGCCTGCCCAAAAGCCGTGTCCTGAGCGAAGACGAGGACGTTTTGACCTTCCAGCGTTTCCAGGAACGACGCCGCGGTCAGGATGTCCTGGTAGGTCTGGCGGCCGGAGCGGAAGGTGTAATCGTTGATGCCGGTCAGCGCGTCCGTCGCGGCGGGGCCGCTGACGAAGAGGACCTGGTTCTGCTCGGCGAGCGGGGCGACCTGGAGCGCGACACCCGAGACGACGGAGCCGGCGAGGATCTTGTAGCCCGCCCCGATCAGATCGCGCGCGGCCGCCGCCGCAGTGTCGGGCACTCCCGTATCGTCCCGGACCGTGAACTCGATCTTGTGCCCGTTGATCACGCCCGTTCCGCCGGTGGCGTAATCAAGCCCGACTTGGAAACCCTTGAGGTATTGCTCCCCGTACGACTGGAGCGGACCGGACTGGGAGGTGACGATCCCGACCTGAACGGTGTCTCGCACCTCGACCGCCGCTGCGGGGGTCGACCCCGGTGTGGACTGGGCGGCACTCGCTGGCCGCGCCCCGCCTCGAGCACCGAGAATCGCCGCTGCCCCGAGCCCCGTGGCCCCCCCAACGAACGACCGCCGCGACAACCGAGCGGTTTGCTGCTGGCTCACTCGGAATCCCCCTCAACAGTTAAGCGCCATCGCTCGCTGCGCCGCCCCGTTGCGGCGCCTAGATGTCGGCCTTAGGCGTACTCACGCCATGCCCAGACCTACGTCTGGGCGCGAGGATCATGGGCCGGGACGCAATGCTTGTCAAGAAGCCAATTCGCTCGCGAGAAGGTGAGCGGAGCCGAGGTCCTGCCAGCGGGACCTCGGCCCTTGCACTACCAGTGGAAGGGTGCGGTGACGATCGTTTAGCCCCAGTGCGTTAGCCCGGAGGGGCTGCCGCGGACCGGGTCCGCACGGCCTCGATCGCGGTCACAGCAGCCGGATTCTCCAGAGCGGAGACATCACCTGCAGGAAGCCCCAAATACGCGGCCCGGATGACCCGCCGCATGATCTTGGCGTTGCGCGTCTTCGGAAGTTCCCCCACGAAGCGGACCACTTCCGGCCTCAGTGCGGCGCCTAAGCTGCGGCCGACCGTCTGTCGCACCTCCTCGGCGAGCCCCTCCGATGCCTCCGTTCCCGGGATCAGCACACAAAAGACCGTGACTGCCTCGCCCTTGACCTCGTGGGGGACGCCGATCGCAGCTGCCTCCTGCACCGCCGGGTGAGCCACCGCCGCCGACTCCACCTCCGCTGGACCGACCCGCTTGCCTGCGACCTTCAAGGTGTCATCCGACCGCCCGCGGATGAACCAGAAGCCGTCCGCATCAACCTCCGCCCAATCGCCGTGGACCCAGACCTCGGGAAAGCGGGACCAGTAGGTGTCCAGGTAACGGTCCGGATCCCGCCAGAAGCCGCGAGTCATCCCCACCCAGGGCTGGCGGACGACTAACTCCCCCACCGCACCTCGGACCGGGTTGCCCGCATCGTCCACCACGTCGGCGTCCATTCCCGGCACGGGTCCGCTGAACGCGCAGGGCTTCTGCGGCTTGATTGTCACGCAGCCGACGATGCCTCCAGCGGTCTCGGTGCCGCCGGAATAGTTGATCACCGGGCAGCGACCACCACCAATCTCCTCGAAGTACCAACGCCACGGACCCGGGTTCCAGGTCTCTCCGGTGGAACCGAGAATTCGCAAGGAGCTGAGATCCCGCTCCCGGGGCCAGGCCAAACCGTGGGGCATCAAGGCGCGGACGGCTGTCGGCGCCACCCCGAACACGGTGACGCCGTGCCGCTCGACCAGGTGCCAGAGGCGATCCGGCTGGGGATGATCGGGTGTTCCCTCGAACAAGAGGAGGGTCGCGCCGAGCATCAATCCGCCGCCGATTGCCCACGGACCCATCATCCAGCCCAGGTCGGTCAGCCAGAAGAGGACGTCGTCGCCCTGGAGATCAAAGCAGTAGGCAAGGTCGTGGGCGGCTTTGATGGGAAAGCCGGCGTGGACATGGACGGCCCCCTTGGGACGGCCGGTCGTGCCAGAGGTGTAGATGATCATGTACGGATCGTCGGAGGCCGTCGCCTCCGTCGGGCACTCCCTAGCGGACCCCTCAACGACCTCGTGCCACCAGATGTCCCGCTCGGGAGTCCAGTTCACCTCGGCGCCCGTGCGGCGCAGCACCAGGCAGCGCTCCACCTCCCGTGCCAGCTCAAGGGCGGCATCGGCCGTTGCCTTGAGCGGGACGATCCCGCCGCGGCGGAGGAAGCCGTCGGCAGTAATGAGCAGTTTTGCGTCGCAGTCGCGTAGGCGTGATGCAACGGCTTCCGCGCCGTATCCGGAGAACATTGGCACGTAGACGGCTCCGACCTTGCCGCAGGCGAGGACGGCCATCACCGTCTCTGGAAGCATCGGGAGAAAGATGCCGACCCGGTCCCCCTTGCCGATCCCGAGTGCGCGGAGCGCGTTGGCGAGGCGATTCGTCTCGACGCTCAACTCCCAGTAGGTGAGCTTTCGCGCCTCGCCATCATCACCCTCCCAGGTGATCGCAAGTTGGTTACGACGGGATCCCGTAGCGTGGCGGTCCAGCGCGTTGTGGACGTAGTTGAAGCCACCCCCAGCGAACCAGTTCGGCCACGCCGGACCAGCAGAGAGGTCCAGCACCTGCTCATACGGCCGGGTCCACACGAGGTCCAAGTCGTGGACGACGGCATTCCAGTACCAGGCTGGGTCAGCCGCCGCACGGCGAAGCAGATCCTCATAGTCAGTCGCGCCCACGTTGGCCATGAACCGCTTGAGCCGGCTCCGGTCAAGATAGGCTGCGGAAGGCTCCCAGACGATGGCGTCGTCGGTCGAATCTTGAGCGTCGCGCGGCGACGTGGCGATAGACATCGGTGGTCTCCCAGGGCGGTCCCGCCCTACGTCGGGCCAGGGAACGGGCGACACGATGCGGGCATTGTTGCGGGGCGTCGGGAGCGGGTCAAGCGCGGTTGCTCCCTCCCAGGATGGAGGGTCGCTTGGTAGACTGGCGCCCAGGGGAGCCATTGGTGCAGCCCGCCAGCACCTGACGAAAGCATGGCTCGATTCGGCGGAAGGTGGAGGGCTAGCGCGTGATCATCCGCGTGTTCCGATCCCGGGTGAAACCGGGGATGCACGAGGAGTACGAGCGGCTGCTCCGAGACACCGCCATTCCACTCATGCTGGCGGCGCCGGGCTTGGTCAAGCTGCACGTCGGCACGCCGCTTGATGACCCGCCCCAGGAATTCCTCCTGATGTCGGTATGGAAGGATATCGGTTCGCTGCGAGCCTTCATGGGACGGCGGTGGCGAGAGTCCGTCGTGGTGCCAGGTGAAGCCCACCTGGTTGCGGAAGCCATCGTCGACCACTACGAGGTGCTGGAGATGGACGATCCGATGCCGGTGCCCGGCACCTCGCCGGTGGGGTCGCTGGCCGAGTAGCAGGTTCGCCCCGACCCGGTCAAGCTCCCCGGGTCCCAACACCTGCCCGGTCATCATCCATCCGCTCGGGACGTCCACTTCACCGACCGCATTTACTGGCGGGCGCACCGATCCCTACTCCCGATTCGTCGGCAGGCGGCCCAAAATCGTCTCGCTCATACCTCCGGTTGCGTGCGTCACTGTGTCACAATCCCTAATCTGACGGAAGGGAACTGGGATGGTCTGGCGACGCCTGCTGGGGAAGGAACCGAAGAGCCCACCGGCGCGGGACGAGGTCACGGTGGCGGATGGAGCCCGCACGGCGACTCACGGCGGGCCGCAACCCCGCCCTGCTGCGATGCGTCCCTCGGGCCTACCGGACAAGGCAGCCCGGGAGCGACGCCGGCGGGAGCTGCTTCGACGGCGTGACGCCGTCCTCTTCGATATCGAGCAGGGCGAGTTAGCGCTCCGACCGGAGAATCCATGGCAAGAGCGGATCGACCTGCTGGGTGACGCGCTGGGAACCATCGACGCCGATCGGGAAGCTCTCGCCCGGCGCCCTCCTGAACCGACCTTCCCGCTGCCACCCATCCCGATCACCGACATCGCGACGACCTCAGGCGATGAGGCGACCGTTCGCTTCGCGATTGGCGGGGAGCGTTTCGCCTTTGCTGAGGAGGTCGATTGGGACGAGCGGGGCGGAGCCGTGGTCCGCGGGGACCTCCGGCATCAGGTGGGTGATACGGCGCGCTTGATTCCTGACGAGACCCCGTCCGATCTTCGTGAAGCTCTCGCGCAGCACCTTACGGGGAGCGTGACGGTTTTCGCCACCGACTTGAGAGACCGGGCCCTCGCCGGCGAGCCGCTGCCTTCCGCACCGACCCTGGCGGATCTCGCCCGTCCCTGCCCGGAGTGCGGGGGGTGGAGCGACTGGCACGGGCGGTGCCCCGCATGTACCCGTCGGGACTTGGAGCGCCAGGCACTGAACGCGGAGGCAGCGCGCCTGGAAGCGGAGCGGAGCCGGGAGGCTGAGGAACGGCACCGCTGGGCGGAACGCCTTCCGATAGCGCATCGCCGCCTAGCGGACATCGAGGCGGACCTCGCGGCCCTTGGTGAGTAGGCAAGGGGGAACGACGTGGATTTTCGGAGCCTGCTCGCCGGCAACGCTGCCCTCGGCATTGCCCTCTCGGTCGTCCTCCTGCTAATCGCTCGCGCCAACCGGTCATTTCTTCGTGACATCGCGCGAGACCCTGAGCCAGGCTGGCGGCTGATCGCTCGTCTAGCAGCCTTGATGACCGGCGCCTTCATTGCCTGGACCTCGCTCCTCGACAACTGGCGGCAGTTGGTCGCGTTGCCGTATCGCCTTTCTCGGCGGTTCCCCTCCCAGCGGGTCGTGCTCGATCCCCCCTCCGACGTGGTCCGGACTGTTACGGTCGCCCTGCTGGCGCTCTCCCTCCTTCTCGTTGCCTGCCTTGTGGCGCGGCACGTCGGTGGGTACGGTCTTCAGCTCAGCCTGCTCGTTGGTGCACTGGTGCTCTGGGCGCCGCTCTTCGCGCTCCGCCACCGGCTCGACACCGAACTCGCCCTCTCCTTCACCGGCCAGACGGACTCGCTTGCGGACCTCCCGACCTTCGCGGCCTACCTGATCATCACCTGGCTGGTCGGCGCAGCCATGATCACGCTTATGTACACCTTGCTTCTCGCGGCGGTGGCACTGCCGATCACTATGCTGCTCGACCTCATCGGCCGGCGGCAACCACGCATGACGGATGAGGCCGAACCTTTCTTCACCACCCTCGGCCGCCGCGCCGCGGCAGGGCCGGAGCGGTAAGGGACTCGTTGGTCTCCCTCCTCCGTCCTAGGTTTATGGCGACATCCGGATGGATGCGGCCCTCATGATCGCGCGGAAAGTCCGGTTGAAGATCAGGCCGTCCGCCGGTGCATAGACGACGGCACGCTCGCCGGCGCGCTCGACACCTGGGACGGCGGCCGCCTGGTCGGCCCGCGACTGATGGTCGAACTCCAACTCGACCGGCCAGCCAGGTTTTAGAACCCAGGGCGACAAGTCCCCCGCCATCGCACGGCCTGTCGCCTCAGCGGCGCCCTCCCGGATCAATGACTGCGCGCGGCTGGGGTGGAGATGGAGAGCGGCGAAGGTGGAAAAGCCCTCCTTCACGGTCACCCCGACCACGCCGTCCCCCAGCAAATCCCGAGTCTGCGCGACGGCCTTCTCGTCACCGGTAACGAGGGCAACCGGGACGCCGAAGTGCCCGGCGACCAGTGCGTTGATGCCGACCTCACCCACAGACTGCCCATCAACCCGCACGTCATTGAGCCAGCCCGTCCAGGTATGGGCCAGCGGCGCCGCGGGAGTACCCGCCTTGGCGTGGTAACCCGTGTAAAAGACCGCCCCGACGCCCTCCAGATCCACGCCCTGAACCATGCCGAGCGGCTTGTCATTGCCGCTGATGAACCGGCAAGCGGGATCCAGCTCCTCCGGGATAAGGTTCCTCATGCCATCGTGGCTATCGTTGACGATGACCTCCTCAGCGCCGCCGTCAAGCGCTCCCCGGATCGCGGCATTGACCTCCG
>JALYMD010000945.1 GCA_030773875.1 Chloroflexota bacterium
GGAATGGCGCATCCGGGCCAACTCGTAGTCCCGTCCGCTCTCCGGCGCAAACGCGATGTCCATTTCCGCCGTTTCCTCGGCGATACTGACCTCGGGCATGTCATTCCTCCTTCAAAGAGCTTTCGGCTGCAGGCGGCTTCGGTTGTCATAGAGGGTCAATGGGATGGTCCGTTCCAGCCGGTGTCACGCTTTCGCCGGGTGCTTGGCAACGGAGGACGGCCGGATGATTGGAAGAAAGGGTTCAAAAAAAACGGCCCGCGTCCCACCAAGGGACGTCGGACCGACGTGGTTCCACCCTCTCTTCGACTCACCGGGAGGTGAATCCTCAAGAAGGCTGCTAACGGGGCCAACCGGATCGCTCTAGTGGCGGCCATGACAACCGGGTTCGGCGATCTGCTCTCAGGGGGTTTTCTCCGCTGGATCTCCGAGCCGGACTCGCAGCGAACTGCCGGCCTCTCTTGCGGTTCCCTCGCGGATACTCGTCCTGGTCAACGCAGGCATCTTTGATTATTCATCGAAGGATAGGAGCCGATCAGCCGGGTGTCAATTCACGCTTACGTGGCGAGCCCGCGCGTCATGTGCGGGAAGCCTGCGGGGGCGAACTGACTCGGGAGGTACGTACGGCAGGCTGAGGGATTACGGCAGTCCGGAGTCATCCTACGTGGACGCCGCGTCCGCTTCTTCTGCTCGCGCGGACCTCCGCGTTGCCCGCGTGGGTGAAAGCTCCAACTGCACGCGCAAGGATGACCATGGCAGCCACGCCGATGGCGGCGATCAGGCGCACATCCATGGTTCCCCGGTTCCCGTTGATCCCAACACCCGAACGCGGCACGACATCCGTCCCCCCGCCAACGTGCCCGGAACCTGGAACATCGGCCGGTGCTCCCGTCGACTTCTGCGATCCGGCCCCGCCAGGGAGGGGTAGGATTGATGCGGCGCCGCGGGCGTTTTGCTCGATTCGGGCGGCATCGGGATCGCGAAACGTGAGCACCCGGCCAGTGATCGGTTGCTTGGATGCGACCCGCTTGGCCTTCTGCTCAAAGGCGTAGTCGAGAAGCACCCGGTTGTCGTCGTACCAGTCGTCCGGGGCGACGCCATCCAGCGTGACGGAAATCATCGTGCTCCCGTCCCGGCGCGCAACCTCGACCAGGCAGTAGCCGGCGTCGTGGTCGTACCCTGTCTTGCCGCCAATGATGCCATCGTACCAATTGAGCATCTTGTTGGTGTTGGTGACATAAAGTCCATCCGAAGCGGAATAGGCCTGACTTGAGATCGCATCCACAAACCGGGGATAGCGCAGCGCGTACATGGTGAACGCGGCAACGTCGTGGGCAGTGGAGTAGTGACCGGGAACGCCCCAGCCGTGGGGGTTGACGAGATTGGTGTCCTTGAGACCCATATTTCGGATTCGCTCATTGGTCCGAGCGACGAACCGTTCAACGGCCTGTTCGTCGCTGTCTCCTGGCTGATAGCCCAGGTTACGCGCTAGGGCGTGAGCAGCATCGTTGCCAGAGGGCAGCAACATTCCGTAGAGGAGATCCTCAAAGGTCAGCGTTTCCCCGCCGCTCAAGCCCATCGTCGTCGACGACGCATCGAAGACATCCGACTCGTTGGTCGTCATAGGTGCATCCGGGGAGGCAGACTCGATGCCTTCAATAGCCGTGAAGACTTTGGTCAAGCTCGCGATCGCGACGCGGTCGTCGGCGCCTCGTTGAGCGAATACCTCGCCAGTCTCTGCATCGATGACGATGTAGTGCTTGGAGGTGATCTGAAGCTCCGGGACCTCCTGCGCTGCGGACGAGACGGGAATGGCCGCAAGGAGACCGACGAGACACCAGGCGAAGATGCTTCGAACACCGGGGCGGGAGGTCGCGACCTGGCTGCTACGGCAAAAGAACAAACCGAACTCCATGAAACCGCCGGCAAGAGGCGACTGGATCACATCAGCGCCCGGATGATAGGTAGGAGAGGCGGCTCAAGTCAACCGCTGGGTGGTGTCCCGTCGAGACTGTGCAGGGTCTTTGCCGCAGTAGACCCGCAAGAGAACCGCAGACGACGGACGCCCGGTGACGTGGCCGCAGTGGACTGTTGCACAAATAGAGGAGGGCAGAACCTGCCACAACGAGCCGCCCAGATTACCGATCCGGGACAACCACGAAGGAGGACGGGGTGATCTTGGGGTGGGCGACACTGGACTCGAACCAGTGACCTCCACGATGTCAACGTGGCGCTCTAACC
>JALYMD010000946.1 GCA_030773875.1 Chloroflexota bacterium
GCGCTGAAGCAGGTCCCGGTCCTGCACTGGGGCGTGCTCCACGATCGAGGCGGCATCGGCCATAACGGACCTCCCCGAAACCCTATCTCACCCAAGCCGCGAGGTCGGGGCGACAGCGTCCTCTATCCATAGCACATGGACGCCTGGATTGAAAACACCCCACCGCGCGTTGACATCACTCCACCTCCAGCAATCCTGCTCTCTGGAAGGATCAGCACCTCGCCCACAGCGACTAGGCACCGGGCAGCGCCAGCGCCGCGGTGAACAGCCGCATGAATCGTTCCGCGTCGACGCTGGTTGCCACGGCGACGGATCCCGGACCGACCTCGCGTGTTCTCCCTCGCTCCTCCCCCGTGGCAGCTACGCTGACATGCGACTCCCTGCAGCTCACGAGCGTCGGGTCGAACGCGACGGCGAGGGCCAACGGGTCGTGGAGTTGCACCCCGTCGAGGTCGCGCTCGACAAACGACCGCCGGCAGATCCGAGACACCAGGGCCGCCGCACCTTGCTCAGCATGAGCGGTTGCCTGCCAGATCGCACGCGACAGCACCACCCGTTGGGTAACGTCGAGCCCAACCGCTGTTAACCGCTTGAACGGCGCGGCAAACACCTGGGCGGCTGCTTCCGGGTCCACGTAGATGTTGAACTCCGCGGCAGGAGTCACATTGCCCGGCACAGAGAAAGCGCCGCCCATCACCACGAGGCCAGCGACGAGCTCCGGCAACCGCGGCTCCACGTTCAACGCGATCGCCAGATTCGTCAGGGGTCCAACGCAGACCAGCGTCAGCTCTCCCAGTCGCTGGTTCGCCAGGCGGACCATCGCCGCCGGACCTCGATCCGGGCCAAGAGCACGCGCATGGCTTGGCAGCCCGGCATTCCCCAATCCATCGGTGCCATGGACGAAGGCGGCATCTTGATGGGGACGTACGAGGGGCCGGCTGGCTCCGCGATGGATGGGAACGTCCGTGGCTCCAAGCCAATCCAGTACGGCCAGCGTGTTCGCCGTCGTTCGCTCGACATCGACGTTCCCGGCCAGTGTCGTGACGGCAACAAGTTCGACGTGTGGTGACGCGACCGCGAGGGCAAGGGCGAGCGCATCGTCAATCCCCGTGTCGACATCAAGGATGACCGGCACCACGCGTCCGTCCACCGTTAGCTCGCCCTCTCCCGTCCAGCGCCAACGGTCCGCTCTGCCTCGGCGGCGACCCAGGCAGCGACCGGTGGTGTCTCCGTGATCTGGGATTCCGTCACGACGTCAAGGAACCAAGGGCCACCGTCCGCAAAGGCCTCTGTCAGGGCCGGCTCCAGGTCGGCCGGGTCAGTCACCTGCCGCGCTCGCAACCCAAACCCCCGCGCGATCGCAGCGTAATCGACCGGCTCGAAGTCAACCCCGAAGTACCGATCCCCATGGTAGAGATGCTGCAGTTCCTTGATCCAACCGAAGGTGCTGTTGGAGCACTGCACGATGGTCACCGGCAGATTCAGCCGACGTACGGTCTCCAACTCCCCGACCGACATCCCGAAGCTGCCGTCGCCCGTCACCCCGACAATGCGCCGACCGGGAGCGGCCAACGCCGCCCCAACGACGCCGGGAATCGCGTATCCCAGACCTCCGTGGGCACGTGGGATCACCGTGGTCCTCCCAGCCCTGCGCACCTCGTACTGTGCTGCTAGGTAGGGTGTCGGGGTGCCAGGGTCGGCAACGATCACGGCGTCGTCCTCGATCAACGTTCTCAGCACCCGAATCAGCCGCTGGGGCTTGATAGGCTGAGCGTTGCTCGCCCCCTGCCCGGCAATCTCTGCCCAATATCGATCCCGCTCTGCAACCAGAGCATCGATGCGCGCCTGGTTGCGGGACTTCATGATATCGGGGCCGCTGACTGTGGCCAGCAAATCGATCAGCCCGAGCTTGGCATCTCCGGCCAGCGACACGACCGTCCGATAGTTGTTGCCCAACTCTCGGGGCTCGACATCCAAATGAATAACGGTGGGACCGCCGTGGAGCGTCGGCAGTGTCCAACCGTTGGTGGTCGTCGAATCGGTTCGTGTCCCGATCAGCAGCACCAGATCTGCGGAGGCCAAGCACGCGTTCGCGTACGCCCGGGCGCCATTGCCGCCTACCACCCCGATCGCCACAGGACTCGTTTCGGCGATGCTTCCCTTTCCGTTGATGGAGGTGGCGACCGGAATATTCAGGGCCTCCGCAAAGGTTGTAAGTTCCTCCCAAGCGCCAGAGGTGAGCACACCCCCTCCCGCGACCACGACCGGGCGCTCCGCGCCGTCGATCAGGTCAGCCGCCTGCTGGAGCAGGGCCGGATCCGGTCGGGTTCGCAATGCTGGAGCCCGGCCGAAGGTCGGCACGCCGTACACCGCCGCGTCCGGCGTCTCGCCTTCCAGCACGTCGCTCGGGAGAGAGAGATGGACCGCGCCAGGACGACCGGCGGTCGCCATGCGTAGTGCCCTGCGGGTCATGTCTGCCATCAACCCAGCGTCATTGACTCGCGCGTTCCAGGTAGTGATTGGGCGAAAGAGTGTCTCTTGGTCGAGTTCCGTGAGGACCCCGCGGCCTTGCTGTCCGACTGGAGTGTCAGAAGTCAGGCAGAGGAGCGGGATTGCCGACCCTTGGGCTTCCGCGACCCCCGGCACGATGTAGGTCGCCCCACCGCCGCTCGGTCCCTCACAGACCCCGACACGGCCGCTCACCCTGGCATACACATCTGCCATGAACGACGCCGAGCGCTCGTCCCGGGTCATCACATGCCGAATCCGGTGCCGCGCATCGTTAAGGGCATCGTAGAAGGCCATCCCGGTGTCACCGGGCAGCCCGAACACATCCTCAACGCCGCTCTCTATCAGGGTTTCGACCAGTGCCCGAGCCCCTTGCACGGCTGCCTCCCTCCGTCCTTCTACCGCGTCCCAAAGAGCCCCGACTATACCAGGCAGCGCGACAGGCGCTGGAGGATCGTCGCTCGGGAGAGCACTCCCGGCTCAGGCGCCTCGCCCCATCCGCACCGCCACATACAGGTCGTTCACATTCGTGCCGGTCGGACCAGGGGTCACCAGGCCCCCTGCCGCCTCAAACACCTGCCGGCTGTCGTTGTCCCGTAGGGCCGTCACCGGGTCCACGCCACCAGCTCGCGCTCGGCGTACCGTGCCACTATCAGCAATCGCACCAGCAACGCCGGTCGGTCCGTCCTGACCGTCCGTGGCAAGACTGGCCACGACCCACTGATCGCCTCCGCGGAGGTCGAGAGCGAACGCTGCGGCGAGGGCAAACTCCGTGTTGCGCCCTCCGATACCCTCGCCACGCACCGTCACGGTCGCCTCGCCGCCGCCAAGCAAGACATCGACGTCCGCCTCAGCCCGATTGCCGGTCTCCACCCACGCCCGTCCAAGGTCGGATGCCTCACCATGGCGCTCGCTCCACACCACCTGTGCCCGGTATCCATCGGCATCCGCAGCCCGCGCTGCCGCGCCCACCGCAATTTGGTTGTCGCCCACGACAACGAGCGTATCCGATCCCTCATCTGGCGCCAGTTCGCGCTCCTGGTCCCCGGCAGCCCGCAGCACGCCGACAACGGAGGTCGGCACTCGATCCATGAGGTCATACTTGGCCAAGATCTCCAGCGCCCTCTCCGGATGCTGGTCACCAGGGATGGTGGGACCGCTGGCGATCACCCGCGGGTCGTTGCCGAGCACGTCGGAGAGCAGGAGGGTAATCACGGTTGCGGGACCTGCTGCCCGCCGTAGTCCCCCGCCCTTCACGAGGCTCAGCGGAGTCCGGACCGCGTTCAGGTCGTCGATGGGCGCGCCAGCGCGCAGGAGCAGCTCGGTGACCGTCGCGAGATCGGTCAGTGTCACGGGCGGCCGCGGCGCTTCCAGTAAGGCGGAGCCGCCGCCGGAAATCAGCGCCACGACCACATCGTCCGCTCCCAGGCCTGTAACGAGATCCAAAACCTCCCGTGTCGCACGGACACCCCGCTCGTCCGGAATCGGATGGGCCGCCTCAGTAACGCGGACCCGCTTTGGTCGCTCACCCTCCGCATGCCCGTCCTTGGTGATGACCAACCCGTCAGAGATCAGGTCCCCCAGGGCGGCCTCCAACCCGAGCGTCATCCCGACTGCCGCCTTGCCGACGCCGACCGTCACCAGCCGACCAGGCACCATTACTCGCCTCCCGCCGACAACGACGGCATTCCCATCCCGCTGCACGTGCCGTCGGACGGCGGCCCCAGGTTCGACCGCCGCCAGTGCCTTGCGGAACCACGCCTCGATGCTCTGCCGGACACCGGCAAGGTCACGATCCACGTCAGACATCAATCCGCCCTGTTCTCCCCGGAATGCCACGATCCGCCCAGCAGATCCGCACGTGCGACTCGGCAGGTCCACCGGATCCCCAGCGAGGGGGCAATCCGGGACGATCAAGCCTCGCGTGACGCCTGAAGCGCTTCCAACACTTGGGCGAGATCGGGAGGCAGCGGCGCCTCGAACGTTACTTCCCGGCCGTCCATCAGGCGCAGGCCGAGTTTGGCGGCATGCAAGAACTGGCGCGATACCTGGGGCTCGTTGCCGGATTCACCTGCGCCGCGACGCCGCCCGTACACCGAATCACCGACGACCGGGTGACCGATGAACGCCAGGTGCACACGAATCTGGTGCGTTCTGCCCGTTTCGATCTCGACGTCAAGGAGGGAGGAGGTCGGGAATCGCTCGCGCACCGCGAAGTGAGTCACTGCGCGGCGTCCACGTGCAGTCACCG
>JALYMD010000947.1 GCA_030773875.1 Chloroflexota bacterium
ACGTGGATGTTGTTGCCGGCGATGCGGACAGAGCGCCCGATGGGACCGTAGAGGTCGACGTCGTTGGAAGCGGCGATGAGGTTGCCGTCGATTCGGCCCCGGACCTCGAGGTTGGAGGTCACGGCGAGCACGTCGCGGGTGACGTTGCCGAGGATGGCGGTGTCGCCGCCGGCGAGGTAGAGGTCGTCGTCGACGGTGGTGCCGACGGGGACGTCGGGGTTGTCCCCGCTCCTGAATTCGGCGGCGGCGGCCGGAAGGGCGACCGCGGGTGAGAGCAGCAGAACTAGGAGGAGGGCGCGGAGCAAGCGCGCTCCGGCCGTGCGTCCACGGTCGATTCCGCGTCGGTCCTGCCGTGTGCCAGGATTCCGCCCCGAGGTCGAAAGCACCGCCCGTTCCCCCTTGTCCGCCTTCCCTTCCGACGATGCCGTCAAGCCTATCCGACCCGGGGCCAGGACGCACCCAGCGGCGGCGGACCTTCCCAGCTCGGGGGCCTACCAGATGCGGTCCTCGAGACCGGCGCCGAGGATGCCTTCCCGGAGGCGGAGCAGGGCGAGATCTTTCTGCTTGGCTTCCAGCATGGCGTCGAACCGGAGATCGGGAGTGGCACGGAGGAAGGCAGTGAAGTCTTCTGGGTCAATCCAGTCGTCATGCTGACCGGCTTTGGCGTCGATCAGGGACGTCTTGCGCTCCTTGGTGGCGCGGTCTCGGCGGATCACCTCCCGCTCTGCCACGCGCTGGGAGGAGTAGTGGATTTTTTGTATCTGGCCGGCGGGCCAGGTGGCGGCGCAGCGGCGGCAGGCCTCGACGGGATCGAGGTCGCCGGGGTTGTTGACCCGGTGGTGAAGGATGTCGAAGACGAGGGGGATGCCGGTCCGGTCGTGGATCGCGAGGGTGTCGGGTACACCCCAGGAGATCTCGTCGTTCTCCAGGACGAGGCGGCGACGCACGGCGTCGGGAAGGTCGTGGTAGCGGGCGACGAAGCGGTCCATGGCGCCCGTGCGGTCCCCGTAGACGCCGCCGACGTGAGTCACGATCTTGGCCTCTGGCCCGGTGCCGAGCGCGTCCAGGAAGGCGGCGTGGGCGACGAAATCCCGGACGGCGGCGGTGGCGATGCGCTCGTCGGGCGAGTTGAGCACGATGTACTGCGAGGGGTGCATCGAGAGGCGTAGTCCGATGCGGCGGGCCTTGGCGCCGAGCGCCACAAGTTCGTCGACCGACTCCTCGATCTGACGGTGGAACTGGGGCAAGTCTGGGTGGGTGACATAGGGGGCGATGTCCGAGGAGATGCGGTACATCCGGATGCCGGCGACGTCGAGCAGGTCGAAGATGGCGTCCAGGTAGCCGATGCTGACCTTGAGGTGGGGACCGCTCTGCCAGCGGCGGGAGTCGTTGGCCTTCATGCCAGGTTTGGCGAGCACCTTGACGGCGAAGCCGAGCCGGTTGGCCGTGGCCGATGGGGGCTGGAGGATGGTGGGTAGGAACCGGTCGAGCGGTGTGCTGGATGCCGGGGGCGTGTCGGCGATCAGGGTTGATGCTCCTGTTATCTCAGGCGTCGGCGGCCGCGACGAGGGCGTCGGAGAGGCGCATCCAGCGTGCCAGGAAGAAGCTCCAGGCGCGGGTTACGGCACGGTTGGCAAAGACGGCGAGGGCGAGGTCGCGCTCCCGGTCGCCCCAGAGCAAGGTGCCCGCCTGGCCGAAGTGGCAGAAGGTGGCGGGGGAGGTGAGGTCACCGGTCCAGTGGCGGCGCTTGGTGCCCTTGACCTCCCAGCCGAGCCCCCAGTGGGCAACCTCCCAGGAGACCTTGCCGGTCTCGACGCCGCCGGGCACGCCGCCGGCCTGGTCCTCGATCATCTCGGCCCGGGTCGGCAGGGAGAGGGAGCCGAGGGCGGCGCCGGAGGGGAGAAACGAGCCGGCGAAGCGGGCGAGGTGGCGCGGGGTTCCGTAGAGGCCGCCCCAGGGGAGAGCGAGATCACGCCAGTAGGGGCTGTTGTAGGTCTCGACGTCGGTGCCGGGGTGGAGGGTGTCGGCGAGGAGGGCGATGCGGTCCTCGAGTGCGGGGTCCGGCTGGGCGACGACATCGGCAAGGCCGAGGGGTTCGAGCACGTCGCGGCGGGCGAGGTCCCAGAAGGGCTCGTGCGCGAGGCGCCCGGCGAGCCGGGCGAGGACGGCGAAGCCGGCGTTGGAGTAGCGGAGTTGGGCGCCGGGGGCGGATTGGAGGGGCAGGCGGCACATGGCGTCGGTGAGGGCTTCGAGGTTTGGCTTGTCGGCGTAGCGGAGGGGGCGCGGACCGAGGTCCTCCGGGAGGCCCGAGATGTGGGCGAGCAATTGGCGGAGGGTGATGGTTGGGCGGAGGGCTTCCAGGGCGGGGTCAGTTCCGGGCCCGGACGGGTCGGCAACGAACTCCGGCAGGTGCGGCGCGATGGGCTCGTCCGGGCCCAGGAGCCCGCGATCGACCAGACTCATCACGGCGGCGGCGGTGATGGGCTTGGTGACCGAGGCGAGGGGGAAGAGCGTCTCGGCATCGACGCCCACGCCGGGGCGTGCCTCGCCGGCGTACCGTTCGGCGACGATGGCGCCCTGGTGCCAGACCGCGGCTCCGGCGCCCGCGACGCCGGCCGGCCGGATCCACTCGTCAATTTGGGCGAGGGCGTCCGCGAACGTTTGGCCGTGGGCCGCTTGGTGTGCTTCGATCACCGGTTGGTCCTCCCAACGTGGAAGCATAGCGGAGGCGCGGTTGGGGATGGGACGGCGGTTAGCAAATGCTGTCATCCAATACCGTCGACGAGTTGTCTTGCCGGGGCAGCAGCGACCTCCGGCCGGTTAGGGCCGGTCGCGTGCCAGCCCAAGCTGTTAGCTAGCCCTGTTCCGGCGGACGAGGGTGGATATCCGTAAGCTTGACGATCCCGGGCGGTTGATGGGAAAGCAAGATGGAGGGGAGCTTTCGGAGGCAGCACGAGCTGAAGGGGGGCGATGTGGGATACCTGTTGATCGCGCTCTTCGCGTGGCCGGTGGCGTGGGCGGTGATCGGGGCGCGTTCCTTAGCCGGGGAGAAGCCAGGCCGGTCGCGGCGAACGGGACTCGCCGCGTGCTGGCCGTGGACCGACGGCACGGGAAGACGCCCGATGGGCGTTTTGCGAACGCTTCTGGCCGGCCCGTTCGTGTTGCTCTATCTCGTGGTCTCCTGGGCGCTGTTCGTGCCGCTGGCGGAGCCCGAGGGCGGCAAGTACTGGATCGATGAGGAGCGGGTCGGGGCCTTTGTCTACCGGATTCCGGATCTGACAGCGGACTTCCCGCGGGCGCTGCGGTCCCTGGTCACGGCGCCGTTCCTGAATCACGACAGCGTCCAACTCGTCTACGTCACCCTACTGGCGCTGCTGTTTGGGCTGGTGTTCGAGGTTCGAGAGGGGACCCGGACGACCGCGCTGCTCTTCTTCGGCACCAGCTTCGTGGGCGCCGTGGTGGCGGGGGTGCTCCTGCATCTGATCTACCCGGAGGTCGTGGAAGCGTCATTCCTGGAACGGGCATGGACTCGGACCTGGAGTGGGGGCAGCGCCGGCTGCTTCGGGCTGATGGGTGCCTTTGCCGCCCGCGCCCGACGCCCGGGTCCTTTGCTGGGCTTCTTCCTGGTGTGGGAGCTCAACGTCGCCTGGTGGAACCTCCGCAGCTACACCCCAGCCTTCCATCTCACCGCGCTGGTGGTCGGTTTTCTCTTGACGCGGTATGTCATCGTCCCGGCGAGATTCGATGGAGCTGGAGCACCTAGGGTAGGGCTACGACCGTCGATCGGGCGCGGCTGAGCGATGGCGCGATGGGGATCAGCTGGCAGGCCCCATTTCGCGGAAAGAGGGCGGCCGAGGGACAGCGGCACGGCAGCCGATCCACGACTCGCAGCGGTCCGACGTTCGAGTGCTGGTTGGCACCACCGACGAATCACGGGGTGACACCAGGAATGGGGTGAGCGACGTGGCGTTGAATCGCCGCGCCATCGTCGATCAGAAGGCTGCTCCATGCGGGCCCGATCTCAACACTGGGGGACGCCAGGACCGCCACCGCAGGCAGGGAGCCGGGAGGCACGGGCTTACCCGCCGGCCGGCATCTCCGAGGCGAGGGCGGCAACGAGGAGCGCGTGGGTGTCGGGATCCGAGACGGCAATCAGGCCGCCTGTGTTACGCAGGCAGGGTTTGTTGTACTGATGGAGATGCCCTGCCGCGTCGCTAAAGACACCGCCGGCAGCGTGAACAATCGCATCCCCCGCGGCGAAGTCCCACTCCCAGCCCATGTCGGGCCGTTCGAGTGTGGGGAGGCCGAGGTAGGCGTCAAAGCGGCGGTTGGGTACCACCATGAGCCTGGGCGGAAATCCAACGAGAAGGGTTTCGGGGACGGATGCACGGAGGGTGCTGCTTACCCGGGTTAGCGCTGGGAGGGTTGCCGGGGCGCCAAACCAAACGGAGGTGGCGAGGCGCGGTGCTGCCCCCTCGGGGACCGGGGCAAGACGAACTTCCTGGCGGTCCTGGCCTTGCTGCAGCCAGGCCCCTCGGCCAACGACACCCGCGCAGAGCAGCCCGCTTGGCGGATGGAAGGAGACGCCCAGGATGGGGCGACCAGCGACGACGAGCGCGATCAGGACATCGAACTCCCCGGTCCGGTCCACGAACTGATTGGTGCCGTCGAGAGGATCGACGATCCAGCAGCGGGAGGAGGCGAGGCGGGCGGTATCGTCAGTGCCCTCCTCGGTGAGGATCGGGTCATCGGGAAAGCGGGCTGCAAGCGCGGCGCGGATGATGCGGTCGGAGGCGAGGTCAGCGTCGGTGACGGGCGAGCCGTCGGTCTTGGTGTACGTCGTCGCGCCGGCGCGGTCGTAGAGATCACGAATCGCAATACCCGCCGCCGTTGCGGCAGCGATGGCAGTTTCGAGTTCCATCACGTAGCTCTCGCCGGATGGTGATCCTGGCACGCTTGTCCTCCCAAAGCTTGGCCTTGCCCATGCGTGAAGCATACCCGCGGCGCCGTCGGGCACGCCTGGACCACCTCACAACGCTCGTCCCTGGCTTTCAGGGAGGTCACCGTGACAGCGCCCGGCGACGGCTCGGAATGTCTGCGGCGCCCTCTCGATTGGCGCGTTTGTTAGGGGCGTTCAGGCATGACTGGCCGAGCCCGGCGGGATCCGAGAATGGGTGCAATCAGCCGTTGGACTGGCACAGAGGATCAGAGTCGGATATTGTGCACGTATTCACGCGCCCAAATGGGTCCAGTGCTGTCTCAGTGCATGCCCGGGATGACGTCATGGGAGGGAAAGCCAAGGTGTCCACGCTAGGTCCGATTGTGAAGGCGAACAGTCGCCGTGCGTCGTTCGCGGCCGCGCTCGTCCTCAGCGGGCTCGTGCTGGTCGGCTGTGGGGATGACGAGGAGGCAGCGGAGCCGACAACGGCACCTGCCGCGACGCAGGCACCCGCGGCGCAGACCACGCCAACCAAGCCTGCCACCACCGCGACGGCACCGGCGGGGAGCGCGCAGGCCAGCCCGGTTGCCAGCCCGGCCGCAAGTCCCGAGGCTTCCCCGGCGGCGAGCATGGGTGGGACCTCCCAGGGTGCCTCTGCCGCACCAACGTCAGAGACAGTCCCGCCACCGCCTGGAGCGTAGGGCGTCCCAGACCTCGCGTCGGCGAGCACAGCCCTGCTGGAGCCCCCGCTACGATGCGGGGGCTTTGGTGTGCGCGTGACAGCCCGACATCGATCCCGTCCAACATCCGCGGCTCGCCAGTTGCGCCTTTTCGTGAGGTAAGCCTGCATACCGCGGGACACGGACCTTGATGGGGTGGTGGTGCCGGCTGAGCTAGACAGGCTGGTCCCGTTCTCCTGAAGATTCCGACTCCTCCCCCGAAGAGGCGGGGAGGAGACAACGCTCCAGCGAGGGGGCTGCTCGTAGGGAACAGCGGCGGGAGCAGAGGAGCGGGATGCGGGTCAAGATGCTCGCGGTCGGATCGCGGGGGGACGTGCAGCCGTACGTCGCGCTGGGACTTGGGCTCCAGCGAGCCGGGCACGACGTGGTGGTGGCGACGCACGTCCCGTTCGAGGGGTTTGTGCGGGGACGTAGGCTCGGCTTCAGGCCGCTCTCCGGGGATCCCAAGGCGGGGGTCGAGAGCGAGATCGGACGTGCCTGGCTTGAATCGGGACGCAACCCCGCGGCCTTCACCTACAACTTCGCCCGTCTGACGCGCGCCTATCTGGAGGAGAGCCTGCCGGACACCTGGCGGGCCTGCCAGGGTGCCGATCTCATCCTATCTTCGGCGCTAGGGTTCGCCGGATTCCACGTCGCGGAGCGGTTGGGCGTGCCTTTCGCGGCGGCGTTGCTTCAACCCTTGACCCCGACGGGAGCGTTCCCCAGCATCGCGAGTCCGGTTAATCTCGGGGCGTCGCTGAACCGTCTCAGCCATCGGGTGGCTCGACAGATGCTTTGGCAGCCGGTGCGTTCAACGATCAACCGGTGGCGGCGGGAGCACCTCGGGCTACCCCCTGTTCCCCTCGGTGGTCCCTTCCGACGCCTGGACGCGGAGCGTGTTCCCATCCTCTACGGCTACAGCCCCAGTGTGCTGCCCAAGCCGGCAGACTGGGGTGGGCACGTGGATGTCACGGGCTTCTGGTTCCTGGACCGATCGCCGGATTGGCGCCCATCGCCGGAGTTGGTCGCGTTCCTGGAGTCCGGGCCCCCGCCGGTCTCAATCGGATTCGGGAGCATGGTGCCTCGGGATCCAGCCGGGTTAGCCGAGGTGGTGGTGGCGGCCCTCCGCCGTGCCGGCCGACGAGGTGTCCTGATTAGTGGCTGGGGTGGTCTCGTGCCGAGCGACCTGCCCGACGATGTCTGCCTTGTCCCTGAGATTCCGCACGATTGGCTCTTCCCACGGATGGCGGCAACGGTCCACCACGGCGGAGCGGGCACAACGGCCGCCGGGCTGCGGGCCGGGGTGCCGGCGGTCGTGACGCCGTTCTTCGCTGACCAGCCGTTTTGGGCTCGCCGCGTCCAAGCGCTCGGCGTCGGATCGCCGTCGATTCCCCTACGGAACGTGACGACGGAGCGGCTGGCCGCGGCAATCCGGACGGCGACGAGCGATGAGGGGATGCGCAAGCGGGCGGCCGCACTGGGTCAACGGATTCGCGAAGAGAATGGCGTCACCCGGGCGGTCGCGGTCATCGAGCAGCTCGGAGCCGTGTAGGTGCGCGGGATCGGGATCGAGCCCCTGGCCCCCGTGAGCGAGAGCAGAGTTCTGGGGGGAGTCAGGCCGGCGGACTGGCGGCGAGTTTGACGCGAGGAGCGACTTCCTGAGCCAGGAGGCGAAAGGTTTCCTCATCGCCGGCGTCGAGGGATTGGACGACGAAGTACTGGATGCCGGCGTCGGCGAGGGTTTGGAAGTAGGAGAGGACGGTGTCCGGCGTTCCGACAATGCGGGTCTCGCGTTTGTTCGCCGGCACCCCCTCTGGATAGTACCGATTCAGTTTGGCCTGGGCGCTGGCCTCGTCCTCGGCGAGGATGAGCCAGGTCGTGAAGTGGGTGCGGAGGATGTCGTCGAACGGGCGACCAACCGCTTCGCAGTGGCCGCGGAGAATGTTGAGCTTGTGGCGGACGTCGTCGGGGGAGCGAACGCCTCCCGTCGCAGAGCCCGCGCCAAAGTTGCAGGCGTCGGCGTGCTGGGCGACCTGCCGCAGCGTGACACGTTCCCCTGCTCCGGCGATCAGAAGCGGTGGGCCGGGGCGCTGCAGGGGCGGGGGAGTGATTCGCTCCTCGTTGGTCTGGAAGAACTGACCGTGGTAGGTGAAGGGGTGCGGGCCCCAAACGCCACGGATGATCGCAACTGCTTCCTCAAGTGCCTCTTGGCGTTCCGGGACGGGGGGGAACGCCATCCCGAGCTGAGCGAATTCGTCAGGGTTCCAGCCGATGCCGAGTCCGAGGATAAGGCGACCGGCGCTGAGATGGTCGACATCGGTTGCGAGCCGGGCGGTCATCACGGGGTGACGGTAGAGGGCGCAATTGACGACGGAGCCGAGGCGGATTCGCACGGTTTGGGAGGCAAGGACCGCAAGGTGAACCCGGCACTCGGGAGCATAGGCGGGGTGATCCCCGAGGAAGAAGGCATCGAAGCCGAGCTCTTCGGCGAGGCGGCCAGCTTGGAGCACCCGGGCTCCCGGAGCCGGATCGTCGGGCTGCGGGAAGACTTGGAGACCAAAGCCGACGCGGCCGCGATTTGCTTCCACCCAGGTGAACATCGGTAGCTGAGTCTCCACTGACCAGGTCCCCCTCACGCGTTCGCTGGTCCGACTCGGGGCGAGAACCAGTCGCCAGGATCGCGTAGAAAAGGCAGCATGTCGAGAGACGCTTCCTCGGGTGGGAGATGGTGGATAGCTGGTGAGAGTTGACCGCTCCCGTCGTGGCCGCCGATCTCACGACCCAGGCGGGTAAAGGCGGGGGGAGCGGGAGACGCGCTCCGCGACGACGTTCCGCCGGGGCCAGAGTGCGATTGCGGTGAAGGCTTCGGTCTCATCGCTCAGGGCGGGGAGCATGTGAACCACCCTGAGCACCGTGGATTTCAGCCCAGGATCACCCTGAATCGCCCGTGGCTTCGCGGGGATCGCTGCGGATCTCTCGAATGTAGGCGGCGAAGACATCGGGACCTTGGAGGTACGCCTTGACCAGCTGGTTTTCGCCAAAGTCGAAGCCGAATGCGAAGCGTTTGCCGTCCTTGCCATAGGCCTGGATCCACCACTCCGCCTCGGCGGCATGAGCGGCGATCTCCTCTTCCAACTCGACGCCGTTCTCCAAGGTCGTGCAACTCTCCTCAAAGGTGCAGGCCTCGCCGTTGAGGTAGCGGTCAACGTGCGTGGCTTCGTGAACGAGCAGCGCGGCAAGCACATCGGGTTCGTCTGCCCGAACATGACGGGTGGCAATCATGATGTAGCTGCGGGACCAGCTCCCGAAGGACTTAACCATATACGCGTAGCCGCTGTTGTACGGAATCTCCCCCGTGCGGACACAGATTCCCGCGTCCACCAGTTGGCGGAAGAGGCGCTCCCCCTCACCGGTCCGGCGCATTAGATTGATGGCGTCGACGATCGGACGTTGGTCTTGGGGAACGACATCGTCGCAGAAGGGTGTACGGGCGGCTCCGGTGAGGCGCCCCAGGTTTGGCTCCTCGGCGAGCACTGCCATCGCCATTGCCCCCGCCGCCTGGATGGCACCGTGCCAGTAGGCCGCGGTGCGCTCAACCGGCGAGCGGAGCGAGTTAAGGTGGTCTTCGAGACTGTCGGGGTAAGGTTGGCCCAACGCCAGCACGGCCAGAGCAAGCGCGATACAGAAGCGGAAGGCGAGTTTGGATGCCGGAGAGCGGCGGTTCGAACGCTCCATCTTGCCAGGGCCGGAGGCGCCGCTTGGCACGGGCAGGACTGACACCGGCAGCGGCTCGGTCAGATCCGAGGTGCCGTCGCTGGTCCCTTCCTGAGGTGGGCCGGCAGTTGAACGATCGAACACCGTGGCTCCTCTCGCCTCCCCTACATGACCGCCTCATCATTCGGGGTCGGGTGCGTCAATGGTACCCGGCCGGGACAGTAGATGGTGGGTCGTGGAGTGTAGCTGGCTTCACCAGACATCACGGGAGAGCGAATGCTGTTCTGGCCGGCAGCGGCCCTGGTGATGCCGCAACTATCGGTGGCCTGGCCCGGATCATCTCGTCCTTCCGATGAGGTCGAAGGG
>JALYMD010000948.1 GCA_030773875.1 Chloroflexota bacterium
GCTGGAGGCGCTGGTAGGTCTCCGGGCTGATCATGACCGCCACTGGCTCTCCATCTTGCTCGACGACGACGGCGTCGTTCGTCTCGCGCACCGAGGCCAGGAGGTCACAGAACGCGGCGTGAGCCTGGTCTGCCGAGATCGTTCTGGTCATCGTCGAGCACTCATCTCGTGCGTCTCCACCTTGTGCCATGGCGACCGTGCCGCGGGGTGATTCCGTCTACAGAGGCGCCATCTCTTTGCTGGTCATGGAAAGTTTGGACGCGGGTCCTCCTCGGTGCTGCGAGCGGATACCGGCAAGAGCAGCGAACCCGGAGCCTGGGACGAGGGCTCCTGGCCGCGACCAGGTCGGAACGGTAGGAGGAGTGCAGAGGCTGCCTCGTCCCAGGTCGGGTTCCAAGTGGACGGAGGATGACCGCGTGAGGCAGCGTGCCGGCGGATGGATCACCCTCGTTCATGACTCATCACTGACGAACGCACCTACCCGGTCATCCTTGACCGGCAAGCGGTGTCAGTCAGCCGTGGGTGTACCGTAGGCGAGAAACCGCCTCGGATCATCCGCAGAATTACGTATTCGGGGCAGAGGTGTCACCTGACCCGCGTTCCCGCACCTCACGTCATCCGTCGGATGAAGGCGGCGCCACCGAGGCAGGACGTGCCATCATCTTTCGGATCGAGCCCGGAGATCCGTCGTCTCCGCCTAAGATCAGGACGGTCCGCACGTTTGGCTGCGGTGACCTCCATGATGACCTCGTGGGTGTAGACCTGGCGCGCTTGGGTGAATGGGGTTGCCAAGGGAGAGGGCGGGGTGTGACCAATTCAGGAGCATCGGCCCATCTCCCATGGCGGTGCGATCGAGCGGACGCATGCGGCGGTCAGAAAGACCGGCCGAGCGTGGAGGGCGTTACGGCTCCTGCACCGGTGCAAGCTGAACCGGATTATCGTCGCCACTGATCAGGGGCGTGCTCAGCCGAGTTCGACGCCACGTCCATGGGAGCCGAACGATCTGCGTCAGAACGAACGCTCTGAAGCTCCAGAGGCCGGTTCTGCCTTGAGCAGTCCCCCGCACCTGGGAGGCGAGTCGATGCCGCTCAGCTTCAGCCAGAAAGGCCTCTTGGCGCATCTGAGCGACGCGACCAGAAGTGTGAGGGTGGGGGAGCATGGTTCCCATCCTTTCCGTGCGGTGGGTGAACGTCGACACTTCGATTCCCGCGGTCGGTACCCGATGGTCACTCTCCCACCATAAGAAGAACGGGTGCTTCCCACATCGGTAGAACTACGCAGAGCGGATACGCAAAGGGATCGAGCCGCCGTTGGACGTCCTACGTAGTCCCTATAGGATGTGACAGGTATTGACGGGACCGGTTCGTTTCACCGAGAAGCGCTTTACCGCGGCGAAAGTCACTGATAGGATGCTGTGGTGTGAAGGTTTGGAAATTTTCGGAAGGATGCTGTCCGCCGCCACGTGGCGGAGCGGATGATGGTGCGCCATGAGTGGCGCAGGCAGGAGACTGAGGATGCATCCGTGGGGTTGGCTCGCCGTTGCACTCATGCTCGTGTCGGCGGGGCTAGTCGGGATAGCACATTCGGGTGGCGCTCAAGGGACATTTGCCACTCCTGGCGTCGTTGGCACTCCCGGGGCGGTGATGGTGGAGTACGTCGGCGACACCGAGCCCGCAACCGTTCCGGGCCACACGCTGGAGCTGACACGTATCACCCTTCCGGCAGGCGCGGAAATTCCGCCCGAGGATCATCCGGGCGCGTCCGTGATGTTTGTGGAGAGCGGCGCCGTGGAGATCACCTTAGAGCAGGGGACGCTCCAGCTGTTCGAGCGCATGCCCGGCGACCCTGCCCCGGTTGCCATTCCGCAGCCATGCCCGAGCCCCTGCCGGGTTGAGGCTGGTTCGTCCGCAGTGCAGAACGATTTCACTCGTCACAACCTCGTCGACGTGTCCGGCACTGGCTCTGTCGTCCTGGTCTCCCAGTTCACCGCCAACTTCACTGACGGCACGCCGGCCGCAGGCGGACCTCCGATCAAGACATACGGATGTGATGGCGGGTGCCGCTAAACCCACGGGGCGGCGACAGCGAGTGCTCTACAACACCCGTAGGGTGGAGCGCTCCTTGTCGCTCGCGGATCGTCGCCGGTGCTTCATGACTGTCATGCGACGGCACCGGACAGGGACGCTCATCACGGATCCGCGACAAGCCCGAGGCGGAGCGCTTGGACGGCAGCCGCCGCTCGCGACTCCACGTCCAGCTTGGCGAGGATGTTGCCGACGTGCGTTGACGCCGTCCGCTTGCTGATGAAGAGGGCGTCGGCGATGTGCTGATCCGTGTCACCCCTCGTGAGAAGGCGGAGCACTTCGATCTCGCGAGGGGTGAGGCCGAGAGGAGCTCCGGCGGTGCTCGGCCC
>JALYMD010000949.1 GCA_030773875.1 Chloroflexota bacterium
TCCCCGAAGGCATCGATGGTGTGGATCACCACCGTCTCGCCGCGCTTGACTCGCGCGATCGGCTCCGCGTAGGGTCCAAACGTGTACTGGTACTCGCCAGGCTGCCTGATCTCTCGTAGCCCCTCGGTCATGCTTCCCCCCCGCGACGCTGTCGATACGCAGAGGGCGGATGCTAGCGACGAGGTGCGGGAGTGTCAACGGCCTGAACGCGTTGGCCACGACGCGTTCAGCTCTCCCTGCCGCGGGCTGGCGATTGGATCGGTCACTTCTCGCCCCTTCGCAGGCAGTCAGTCACGGCATCGCGTCCCCGCCGTTCGGGCCGAGGATTTGACCCACGTAGTAGGTGCTGTCCTCCGAGGCAAGGAAGACGGCGGTCGGAGCCACCTCGTCGACGGTGCCGAAGCGGCCAATGGGAAGACGCTCGACAAGGGCCGCATCTCCGGCGGGGTTGCTGGGCAGGATCCCGGTCTGGATGGGTCCCGGGGCGATGCCGTTGACGAGTACGCCCCGGCGGGCTACCTCCCGCGCCAGGCTCTTCGTGAATCCGACGATGCCCGCCTTGGCGGCCGCGTAATGGGCGAGGTCGGCCGCGCCAAGATAGGCGAGTTGGGAGGCCATCGTGATAATTCGACCGGAGCCGCGATCGAGCATCGCTGGCAGGACATGGCGGACGCAGAGAAAGGTTCCCCGTAGATGGACCGCCATCATCCGATCCCACTGCTCCAGCGTCATCTCGGCCACAGGTACTTCCTCGGCGTACCCAGCGTTCGCGACGAGGATGTCGATGTGGCCAAACGCCGTCTCGGCTTCATGCACCGCTGCCGCCACATCGGTCTCGACCGCGACATCCGCGGTCAAGACGAGCGCGCGGCGGCCCATCGCGGTCAACGCATCAACGACGTCCCGCGGCTCGTGTTCCGAGGGGTGGTAGACCCCCACGATGTCAGCTCCCTCCGCCGCGAAGGCGAGCACAATCGCTCGTCCGATGCCGCGGCTGACTCCTGTGACGAGCGCGACCTTGCCATCCAACTTGCCCATGTTCGTGCCTGCTCCTTGTCCCGGCCAAGTGAGCGCCGCCCTGGCCCCTTGTCCCGGCTCATGGATCCTCCCCGGTTTCATCAGTGAAGCAGGTAGTCTTCGGGTGGCCGGATCCTGTGCCTCTACTCCATGCCGTGCTCATGGAGCTCTTGACGAGGCGGCCTCACAACCACCAAGAGGTCATAAGGTAGACGAGAATGACGGCGACAGCCGCCAGCAACAAGGCCAGTACAAGCCAATGGCGGCCAGGAGGTTCCTGCGCTAGCGGCTTCACTCTCCGGGGCGGCATTTCCTCTGCGTGAGCGACAGGCGGGATCGCTATGGGTTCAAATGCCTGAGTGTGTGGCTCGACGGTCTCGGCCACCGTGTCGGGCACAGGAGCGAGCACTGTCCGGGTCCGACCTTCCGCTGGCTGTTCATCCGGCGGTGGCTCCGCCTCATGCCGTAGCGGCGTCCGTTTCGGAGGTTCGGGAACGAGCGCTTCCTCATCTGCCGGAGGACTCGATCTGAGAGGGGATGGGGCCATTCGCTGAGGCTCCCGTGGTCCTTCGGAGTCGCGGGGCAGAGTGGCGGCGAGTCGCCGTAACCACTCCGGAAAGTCGTCTTCCGAGAGAAACGTGCTGGTGTCGTAGGGATCTGGGATCTGGATCTCCGGCTCCTGTTCAATGGGTGGTGCCGTGGGCGGGTCGGGATCTCGCAGCCACGCCGGCATCGAGGCGGCGAGGCCTCCATCCGGGAGTGGGGGGAGGGGAGGTTCACTGGACGGGCTTCGTGCGTCTCTGTCGGGATCACTGAGCTCGCGAGTGGCAAATGCCCGAGCCGGCCCTGGCATCCGCTCCTGCTCAACGAGGCCCACCCCATTGCTCGCGGACGACCATTCGCTGGGGCGGGACAGCCGCTGGCCCATCTGGTTGACCCCTTCACGCGAGGAGGGGGTCATCGCCGGAACAGGCCGGTGGGCGGGTTGTGTCCGGTCGAGGGGACCAGGAAGATTCGATGGCATCTCGATGCCCGACATGACGACCTCATCCGATTGGTTGCGGCCCAACAACCGCCCGCAGGAGCGGCACGTGCCCTGGTGCGGCTCATTTCTGGCGCCGCAGTCCCCGCAGGTGAACACGTCGTCGAACCTCCGGCCTTACTTCCCGTGATAGCGTGACACATGTTCCAGCGCCATCGGTCCCCGCTGGCGGCGGCCTTGGTCCCGGCTTTCGGCTACTGTTAGGGCCGTTGAGATCGGTCGAGTATAGCGTTGGGCGCAGGACCCCCTTCCATCCGCTCACAACCCCATGCCCGACCGAACCCCATGACGGTCGGCATCATGGCCCTCGGAATTGCGCGAAGGTCACGATCCGAAGTCCGCCGAGTCCAGCCAGATGGTGACTGGGCCGTCGTTGACCAATTCGACGGCCATTTCTGCCCCGAAGCGCCCTTCCTCGACAGGGAGGCCAAAGGTGCGGAGGGCCGAGGCGAATCGGTCGACCAGCGGGGCGGCGTGGCCGGGTGGGGCCGCTTCCGTGAAACTTGGTCGGCGGCCACGCCGCGTATCCGCGTAGAGGGTGAACTGGGAGACGACGAGCATTCCCACCCCGTCACCCTCGCTTGCGAGGAGATCCAGCGCCGAGCGGTTGATGTTGCCTGTCGCGTCATCAAAGACGCGCAAGTGGGCGACCTTGGCCGCCAGAAGGTCAGCGTCTGCCGGTCCGTCCCGGTGCGTGACTCCGACAAGCAGGAGGAATCCTCGACCGATTTCCCCGATGAGAACGTCCGCGACCGTAACCCGGGCATGACTCACCCGCTGGATCAGGACGCGCACGATTGGTACTCCAAACGGTATCCCAGAGGATCGGCCGCCGTATTGAGACCAGAGATCCTCATGAGTCAATCCGTTGTACCGTCGCAATTGCCAGGGCAGCGACGCCCTCGCCACGGCCGATAAACCCCATACCCTCGTTGGTCGTCGCTTTCACGCTGACGATCTCTTCCCCGAT